>JBBRUH010000575.1:0-3090 GCA_038248005.1 Cytophagales bacterium
AGAAATGGTTTCGTATTTTTTAGTAATGGCGTGTATTTCTAGGAGAGGCTTCATAAACTCTTCTAAATCAAATACACATAGCTGACTCGCAGCATCACAAAGTGCACTATTGGGGTCGGGGTGAGTTTCTATGAATATCCCGTCTATGCCTGCGGCTACACCTGCTCTTGAAAGTGTAGGTAAATATTCTCTAGCACCTCCTTTGGAGTCTTTGCTTGGGATGCCATATTTGCGAATAGAGTGCGTTACGTCAAATACAACAGGGTATTCTAGTTGATTAAGGTGGTAAAAGCTACGAGGATCTACTACCAAATCATTATAGCCAAAAGTATAGCCACGCTCAGTCAAGATAATATTGTGATTGCCTTGGCTTTCTACTTTGATGACAGGGTGTTTCATGTTTTCTGGTGCAAGAAACTGTCCGTGCTTTAAGTTTACTACTTTGCCTGTTTTGGCAGCAGCCACTACAAGAGAGGTTTGCATACAAAGATAAGCAGGAATCTGAAGCACATCTAGCACATCAGCAGCAGCAGCAGCCTCGTGAGGGTGGTGAATATCAGAAAGTAAGGTAAACCCAAATTCTTTCTTGATTTTTTCTAAGGTTTTTAGACCTTCTTCTAGCCCAGGGCCATGGTAGTAGTCCAGAGAGCTACGATTGTCTTTGGTATAAGAAGATTTAAAAATAATCTCTATTTTGAGGTTTTCAGATATTTTTTTGAGATGCTCTGCTGTACGCATCATCAAGCTTTCATCTTCAATCACACAAGGCCCTGAGATTAGAAAGAGAGAATCATCTCCGCAGGAAATATCACCTACTTTTACAATTTTTTTTGACATATCATTCATTTTAACCGCCTTTGTCAAAGCGAAATTATGCCACAAAAGTACATATTTTTTTGAGATTGATAGGTGATTTTTAAAAATTCGCTGATAGTTATGGGGTTCTAAGTAAGAGATGGGGTGTAAGTAATGAATTATGAGTTTGTAATAATCTGATAATGACGGCTTTACTCGAGCTAAATGAGTGTTTTTTTTTGAAGATGTTCTGAGGCAATTAAGGGATAGATAATTCAAAGACCAAGTACTTATTACTGCTCACCTATCCACCCATTTCTTTTAAAAATATCTTCAAGAGGTGCATAGCCTTTGTTTACTATCCAAAATGCCACCCAAATATATAAGCCCCAAGCACTCACTATGCCCATCTCTGCGAACTCTGGATACCAGCTTTGCCAGACCTCAGGATGCACCTCAGAAGCACTCGGAATATGAGACAGTAAACGCAATAAAGGTACAGAAAGCAATATCGCCAACGCCAGACGAAGCCTAGAAATATTGTGCTTTAAAAGAGCTAAAATCAAAGTCATCACAAAAGGATAACCCAAGAATACAATCCTCGTCATATCTCGCCCTGCCAACACTCCAAAAGCTATAAATAGGATAGTATAAAGCAATAATAAAATCATAAAGGGAGAATAATAAAAGTGCTTGCCCTTCAAATTTGAAAGTGCCAAACAAGCCAAAATGCCATAACCCGTAAAAAAGGCAATACCCAGACGGACAATGTCTAATGGATTTTGAAGGGTTTCTCTCACAAAAAATAAAATCGTAATGATAGAGCTTTTTCCTTCACCATTTAAGGCAGGAAAAGAATATTCAACCCAGGTTTTAGTGCCTATAGCCATAACCAATGCAAATCCTGCCCAGAGAGAGATAAGAGATTGATTGCGGTAATACTGATATAATTGCCAGACACAGAAAAGCCCTAAAAGTGGAATGAAAGACTCTTTTTGAAGAGTAGCAAGGATAGCCAAAGGGACAAGCCACACATACCATTTTTTTAAAATGAAAATCAAGAGCAAAGTCTGGAAAAAATATAGCGGAACATCTATCGTAATCCAGTCATATTGATTGTAGCGTATAATTCCTATCCAATGCAATAGCATCCAAGCAATACCTATTATTTGTAAATAGAGGGGAATCTCTAGGGCTATCCACAGATAAATCAAAGCATTGACTGCTAAGAGTGTAAAGAAAAGATTAAAATACCAAAAGCCTTTCTGTAAATCTTCTTCTGCCCAAAAACTTAAACACCAAGGCACAAACACACGACTATTAAATGAAAAAAGAACTTTATAGTCTTCTACCTCTCCCGAAAAATAACTATACACTTTATGATATTCTACACCATCACACTGCGGACATTTATTATAATCTAGGGCAGGCTGTTGCCAATAAACCCCTATAGAAAGGAATATAACTGCTATATTTATGAATATGTATATCCAAATTTGCTTCATTTTTCTTTTTTGTTGATGCTACAAAATACTACTCTAAGAAGTACCTTCATCTTTGGTTTGTCCCTTCTGAAACCAAAACAGAACATCCTCTGTGCTTGTCGCTATGAACCGAAAATAGAACCTTCCCAAAAACAGACTTGAAACCTTGACCGTATCACCTTTGTATTCTATCTTAGTAGAGAATCTGTAAATCTAATAAACAAAGCACCATGACCACCAAAAAAGGAATAATCTTCCTATTATTTTTCATTTTTTTTCAGCTAAACTTTGCCCTTGCCCAAAATGAATTGAGCCTTGAAGATAAAAGGGGCGTAACAGTTATCACACACGGTTTTGCCGCTGGAGGAAATCTTTCTGAAGAATGGATTAACTTCGCAAAAGCAGTTCGCAAGAGAGCAGGAAAGGGAAGTGTTTTTATCAATCACCCTGAAACAGGTCTTTGGGAAGCTGTGGATGACCAAAACACGAATAACAAAGAAGATGAGATTATCTTTATTTATGATTGGGCTTGGGCATCAGATAATCTAAGAAGTGGATACTTGGATGCCTGTGCAGATCATTTATTCGCAGCCCTGCTCAACCCACCCAAAGAGCTTAATCTTAACCATACAACAGCACTACTAGAAAAACCTTTACATCTTATCGGACATAGTAGAGGGGCTATTTTATTGAATGTATTGGCTCACAAGATAGGATGGTATTTTAAAGCCTCCCCTCAGATTAGAATAGAACAATTTACATTGATAGACCCACACCCTGCTGGCCCTATGGGAGACTGTGACTTGCCAGG
>JBBRUH010000576.1:0-3090 GCA_038248005.1 Cytophagales bacterium
CCGTAATCTTTGATAGCTTGTGAGTTTAGCCCTAATTCTCGGTAGCATTCTGCACGGTAGTTATAGGCAATGGCATAGCCTGGGTCTCGCTCAAGTGCATTGTTTAAGATCTCAATGGCTTTTTCGAAAGACTTTTGTTGGTAGAGAATTACACTCTTATAAAAAAGGGCATCTACTCGCTTGGCATCTAAGGCAAATGCTTTTTCAAAATCTTTTTGGGCTTTTTCAAATTGTTGGAGATAATAGTGAGCCTTTCCCCTAGAAAAAAATGCTTGGGTATAAAGAGAGTAAGAAGCAATGGCTTGGTCATAATATTTAACAGCTTGCCCAAAATCACCCACATGGAGTTCTATTTCTCCTTTTTCAAACTGGTCTTTGGCATAGTAGTTTTGGGCGAATAATGGACAAAGTCCACTATTTAAGAAGATGAAAAACAAAAGAAATTTAATTTGGCACATATATTTTTTAAAAAAGAAGTTTTGTTAGATTTTACGCTATCATTTCTTGACAAGTTTACTAAGAAAACATATATTTTTGAATTAAATGCTAATTCAGATAAGAGATTACATTTTTGATGATAGGATATTCAGTGCCACAAAGTTGGTTTCATTCTTTTGGGGTAAAAATTAATACGAATAGTAAACTAAACAAGGTAAATCTAGCTTATTGGTATTAGCACTACACTTACATTCTCGAGACACTTGAAATCAAATAAATGATACATTTAAAACTTGAATGTGCGATTTAAAAATAAAACGAATATTTATTTTGAATAAAATACTCATTATCAATAACTTAATAATCCAGCAATTAATAACTTATAATTAATCTCTTACTTAGATTAGAGATAGAAACCATAGTATTCGTAATCTATTATTTATAACTGAACATTCTTTATGTCATTCAAATTAGTATCTGATTTTGAGCCTACTGGCGACCAACCTCGTGCGATTGAGCAACTCACCAAGGGAATATTGGATGGTGATAGAGCACAAACTTTGCTTGGAGTTACTGGCTCAGGAAAAACTTTTACGGTTGCTAATGTGATTGCCCAACTCAACCGCCCTACGCTGGTCATTAGCCACAACAAAACACTTGCAGCTCAATTATATGGAGAGTTTAAGCAGTTTTTTCCTGAAAATGCAGTCGAGTATTTCATCTCTTATTATGATTATTATCAGCCTGAGGCTTTTATGGCTTCTTCGGGTACTTACATAGAAAAAGAACTTTCTATCAATGAGGAAATCGAGAAATTACGTCTAAGTGCTACTTCTGCCTTGCTCACAGGCAGACGTGATGTGATTATCATTGCTTCCGTTTCTTGCATTTATGGTATGGGTAATCCAGAAGAGTTTAGCAAGAATGTCATTCGTCTTAAAGTAGGAGATACGATTAGTCGCAATAAATTTTTATTTCAGTTAGTAGATATTCTATACAGCCGCACAGAAGGTGAGTTTACAAGAGGAAATTTTAGGGTGAAGGGAGATACTGTAGATATTTTTGTGGCGTATGATGATTTTGCTTATAGGATTTTCTTTTGGGGAGATGAGATAGAAGCTATTCAAAGAATTGACCCTTACAGCAATCAAAAACTAGGGGATGAAACACAGATTTCTATTTTTCCTGCCAATCTCTTTGTTACTGGGCAAGACCTTTTGCACCAAGCCATTCAGGAGGTTCAAGATGATTTGGTAAAGCAAATCAAGTATTTTGAGTTTGAAAACCGTGTGGAAGAAGCCAAACGTATCAAAGAACGTACAGAGTTTGACCTTGAGATGATGCGTGAGCTAGGGTATTGCTCTGGCATTGAGAATTATTCGAGGTATTTTGACCGCCGCAAACCTGGCACTCGCCCTTTCTGTCTTATAGATTATTTTCCCGAAGATTACCTTATGGTGATTGATGAAAGCCACGCAACACTTCCCCAAGTAAGAGGAATGCACGGTGGAGACCGCTCTCGTAAAAGCGTGTTGGTGGACTATGGTTTTAGACTTCCTTCTGCGATGGATAACCGACCACTTAATTTTAATGAATTTGAAAGTCTTATCAATCAAGTTATTTATATCAGTGCGACACCCGCAGATTATGAATTAGCCGAGTCAGATGGAGTAGTAGTAGAGCAACTTATTCGCCCTACGGGAGTGCTTGACCCTAAAATCTCAGTGCATCCCAGCCTTAATCAGATAGATGATTTGCTAGAAGAAATAGACAAGACTATCCAGCTAGATGAGCGAGTGTTGGTAACGACTCTTACCAAAAGAATGTCAGAAGAACTAAGCAAATACATGGATAAAATAGGCATTAAATGTCGCTATATTCACTCTGAAATCAAACCTATAGAACGGGTAGAGATTTTGCGTGAATTGCGATTGGGTGTAATAGATGTATTGATTGGTGTAAACCTTTTGCGTGAAGGATTAGACCTTCCTGAGGTTTCTCTAGTAGCGATTATGGATGCAGACAAAGAAGGTTTTCTGAGAAATGAGCGTTCTCTTGTTCAGACTATTGGGCGAGCTGCTCGTAACGAAAGGGGAAGGGTTATTTTGTATGCAGATAAAATTACTGACTCTATGAGGCGTGCCATAGATGAAACCCACCGCCGCCGAATCATACAAGCAGAATACAACAAAACACATAACATCACGCCTTATACTATCAAAAAATCTAAGGAAGCCATCATGCTACAAACCAATATGGCAGATAGAAATAAAACAGCTAAAACGTATTATTTAGAACCTGATCAACCGAATCTAGCGGCTGACCCTGTAGTGGCTTATATGAGTGCAGAAGAACTCGAGAAGCAAATCCAACAAACTCAAAAAGCCATGCAAAAAGCTGCCAAAGAACTTGACTTTATAGAGGCTGCTCGTATGAGAGATGAAGTACAGGCTTTGCAACAACTTCTAAAAACAAAAAGATAAAAGTTTCACCTTGATAATGGTATTAGCTGCAAGCGAATTCTCAACAGATGATGGGATTAAAGATTCTACCCTTGAATAATAGTATCTTATACTATTGGGTTACAACCACCAACGGCAGTTCCTCCTCCAAAGCCATTCTCGATTTGAGTGTATGCTTGCTGAAGTCTCA
>JBBRUH010000577.1:0-3056 GCA_038248005.1 Cytophagales bacterium
ACTGCCAAACCACCTGCCAAGCCATTGATACCGTCTATGAGGTTAAAGGCATTGATAATCCCTAGCAAAGTAACCCCAGAAAGAAGCACACTCCAAAAGTAAGAAATCTCTTCAACCCCTAGCACACCATACATATTAGTCAAACGAATATCACATTTAAAGATAATGATGGCAATGGTAAGTAGCTGTGCGATAAATTTTTTCTTAGGAGTAAGGGGGATAATATCGTCTTTAAGACCTGTGAAAAACAAAATAGTGATAGCTGAAAAAGCATATCCTAATTCAGGATTCTTGCCAAAATCTAAGAAAAAAGTACTTGTGATTACAAATCCTCCAAAAATAGCAATGCCTCCAAGTGCTGGGATTTGATGTTTGTGGTCTTTACGAGAGCCATCGGGTTCATCATAAAGCCCTTTTTCGTCTGATAACTTAATAATTGCTGGTACACTGATGTAGGTAATCAAAAATGCAGTGATACTTGCTAAGAGAGTAGTGCTTATTTCCATAAAAAAATTTGGTTTGACTTGTCATTTGTTTAACGTTATTTTGTTAAATAATTACAAAGTTTATGAATAAAACTATCTTCTATGAAGATAATAATCTTACATCTATACAAGTTTGTTACTTTTAAAATTGAGTATAAATATCTACTAAAAGAAAGACCAAATTAACGTTCCCAAATATACTAAAATTTATATATCAATCGATAAATTTAGTCATTCTTAGATTAACTTAATATTTGGTTAATTTAAAGATAGTCTTCATTCAATGTAGTCACTTATATTTACTATAACTAGTATTTTATTGGATGAGTTACTAGATTAGTAAGGTTACTCATTTGTTGATATAAAGACTACCCTTTTAAAAGTAATGAATTTGCATTTTAAGTATATATTGATTTGATATATGTCTTTGTTTTTTCTTTTCTTACGTCACGCAAATATAGGCGATTCGTATCAAAAAAAGCCTTAAACTTTGAATAATCAAAGTTATTCTTCTTAAAGCATTATTTAATTATCTATTTCCTTTAGCTTTTTATTTTGATTCTTTGATTGGGTTTTTTATAGCCAAAAGGGCAATGCCGACAAGCACTTTTACAGCAATATCCTCTTTTTGAAAGATAGACTGTGGTAAAAACCTGTGAGGCTTTTTCTATATGAAAATCTTCTCCTTCTATCAATTTTTCAGGCATTTCTTAAATAATTAATTAACTCGCTTATAGAAAAAACAATAGTGTGTTTTTGGGCTTGTCTTATAGACCAAGAAAAATCTTGATGATGAGATGTTTTTATTTCAATACAAAAATCAAGATTTTTCTCATCTATTATATAACCATTTTTCTCAAGTGCTTGTTTTGTCCAATAAAATGCTAACCCCTCCCCTTTAAGCTGCAAAGATGCTTCAAAAGCGTGGTGAATATGAAAATTACCCGTGTTTTTATCAAAATCAAAGCCTTTCTCTGGAAAAGCACTTATAAATTTATCTTGTAAAATAAGGTCTTCAGGAGTGCCTGTGTCTAAATTTCCTTCTTGGTTTAAAAGCCATACTTCATCACTTACTTGCAGTGCTAAGTTAAGCTCATGGGTACTTGTTAATATGGTTTTATCTTGTTTTTTGCTAAGTTGCCTAAGCATCTGAAAAATCATGACTCTGTTAGGTAAGTCTAAATGTGCAGTGGGTTCATCAAGCAAAATCAAAGGCGTATCCTGTGCCAAAGCTCTTGCAATCATTACTTTTTGGTGTTCTCCATCACTTAATGTATATAATTTTCGCTCTGCAAGTGGGGTAAGTTCTGTCAATTCCAAGGCTCTCTCTACAAATGTCTTATTAGAAGAAGACTGCACTAATTTTTGCCAATTTTGATGTGGATATCGTCCAAGTTCTATCACTTCATAGACACGTAGTGTAGGTGCAATGGGGCGAGGAGCAAGTACCAAGGCTAATTTTTTTGCCCTTTCTCGTGCAGTAGATTCACTCAATGTCTCATCACCCCAAAAGATTTGCCCTGATAAGGGAGGTATCAGCCCAGCCAATGTATGCAACAAAGTAGATTTACCTGTCCCGTTTGCCCCAAGCAGACTCACAAATTTCCCTGTTGGAATCTGCAAACTCAAAGGTTGATTCAGTAATGGTTTATGGATATGATGCCCTATTTGTAATTTTTCTGTGCGAAGCATTTAGTCATTTTTAATCTTCTTTATCAAATGATAATCGCTACAAAATTAATGAATTATGGGCTATTTGGACTACTTCTTTAATGCTTCTTACATTTTTCTAAAGACTATGCTATACAATTTTGATGAGAATTAACAGCGTAAGATTTTTTAGAAGATAATTTAAAAATATCATAAAACTCATTTATCACTATCTCAATTACAAGGAAAGTAAGTACCTCAATAAGGCTTAACTTTCCTTTTTTGGGAAAAAATAAATTCAAATAAAAATATAAAAACCTGATAGCCAGCACTTTAAAATTGTGGCAAATTTTTAGAATAAACATGATATGTAAATAGAATCTATTTTTTTTGGAAAATAGACTTAAATCTTACAAATCAATTGTATCTAAATAAATTATCAAAATACAGAGTATTACACTTAAATCTATTCAACAAGATGAAAAAAAAATCTACCAACACTATCTATTCATTTCTAACCATCAAGAAAGTCTTTGTTGTGGCTATTTGCATGGTAATGGGTTTACTAAATATTCCTACACAGCTTTTTGCACAAGAAAATGCTGTAAGTTTTCTTAGAAGCCAAGTAACAGGACTTACTATTAATCGTCCTACTTCTCTTCAGTTTGGCCCTGATAACAGACTCTATATCTCTCAGGTCAATGGTTTAATCAAAGCATTTACCATTGAACGTGTAGCCGCTGGTCAGTATGCAGTAACTGCGACCGAAAACATCAATTTGGTTCAAAATATCCCTAACCATAATGATGATGGCACACTTAATACCAATGTGAACAACCGTCAAGTATTGGGGCTTTTGGTAAAAGGAACTGCTGCTAATCCTGTCTTGTATGTTAGCTCTAATGACCCTCGCACAGGAGG
>JBBRUH010000578.1:0-3027 GCA_038248005.1 Cytophagales bacterium
CAGCAATTTTTTTGTCTTCTGTGGTATCTGAATCTTTGGGCAATATTTTCTCTAAGTTATTGACAAAAGTTCTGACTCTATCTTCATAATCAATGCTTTTCATGCCTTTCATGTATTCTTTTCTCAAGCCATTGTAAATAGTTTTGTCCGTTATTTTTTCATAATAAGGCTTTAAGGCTTGAAAAATTTCTGAATATCTTTCTTCATCAATTAGCTCATGTAGTTCTTGTAAAGTCATAATTCTTATGGTTTTATTTGATTGAATATTGAGTTCATGGGGGTTTTCAGTGTTGTTTTGTTTCAAATTAAGCAAAAAAGCATCTAAAAGCACTAAGACAAAGCCAATAATATATGTCCATTTTTCCATTGCATCCCAACCAATGATAAAAATGAGTGGAATGATGATAGCCAAAACTAGCACATTTATCCAAAATAGTGTTTTTTTCATATTGAGCTTCATTTAGTTAAATTTCACTGACTCCACAATCCATACCTCCACAAACCACTTTTATTTCTTGGTTCGTGCAGAAATATACGAACCGAGTATTTTGGTGTTATTTTATAATAGAAATTGTTGCTGAACGAGGTAAAGAAGACGCTTAAACGGGGTAAATACCAGTGCAAGCGTCTTAGATTTTTATCACCTCGTTCAAGCGTCTTCGCTTGAACGGTATTTATTAGTTTAAGTTATTGAATACCAGATACTTAAATTCTTTTTATCAATAGAAATTATTACTGAAATGTAAGTAATAACTTATAATTCATAACTCATCTCTCACAAAGGAATATTCCCATGTTTTTTCTTAGGCAATTTATCCACTTTATTTTCTAGCATTGCAAAGGCACGTAGAAGTTTATGTCTAGTTTCTTCTGGACGGATGACCTCATCTATGTACCCTCTTGCGGCTGCACGGTAAGGAGTTGCAAATTTACGGGTATATTCTTCTACTTTTTCTTGTAGCTTGGCTTCTGGGTCTTCGGCTTGGCTGATTTCATTTTTAAAGATAATCTCAGAAGCTCCTTTTGCACCCATTACGGCTATCTCGGCAGTAGGCCAAGCATAATTCATATCAGCCCCGATGTGTTTGGAGTTCATCACGTCATACGCTCCACCATACGCCTTGCGTGTAATCACAGTTACTCTTGGAACAGTCGCCTCACAGAAGGCATACAAAAGCTTTGCACCGTTGGTGATGATTCCGTTCCACTCTTGGTCTGTTCCTGGTAAAAACCCTGGTACATCTTCAAAAACAAGCAATGGAATATTAAAAGCATCACAAAAACGCACAAAACGAGCTGCTTTAGTACTTGCCTTTATGTCTAATACTCCTGCTAATACTGCGGGCTGATTTCCTACTATCCCGATGCTTCTTCCACCCAAACGGGCAAAACCCACTACGATGTTCTCTGCAAATTTTTTATGTACTTCAAAAAAAGTATCTGTATCTATCACACCCTCTATTACCTCACGCATATCATAAGGCTGATTAGGATTGGCAGGCATAAGATTATTTAAGGCTGGACGTATCTCATCTCCATTGCTTTCATAAGGCAAACGAGGAGCTTCCTCTTCACAGTTTTGGGGAACATAACTCAATAATTTTTTGAGGTACTCGATGCACTCTACTTCGTTGGCACAGGCAAAATGCGTAACGCCACTTTTTTCGCTGTGTGTGCTTGCTCCTCCTAGTTCCTCAGAGCTTACTTCTTCATTGGTTACAGTCTTGACCACCTTAGGCCCCGTAACAAACATATAAGAAGTCTGCTCTACCATCAAAATAAAATCAGTAATGGCAGGAGAATAGACTGCTCCACCTGCACAAGGGCCCATCACAGCAGAAAGCTGAGGCACTACTCCAGAGGCAAGCGTATTGCGGTAAAAAATATCTGCATAACCAGCCAGAGAAACAACTCCTTCTTGGATACGAGCACCTCCCGAATCGTTTAGACCAATCACAGGAGCACCATTTTTCATAGCCAAATCCATAATCTTACATATTTTTTCGGCAAAAGTTTCTGAAAGTGAGCCTCCAAACACAGTAAAATCTTGTGAAAACACATAGACCAATCGCCCATGAATAGTACCATAGCCAGTAACTACACCATCACCCAAATAATACTCTTTGTCAAGTCCGAAATCTTTACAACGGTGGGTAACAAATTTGCCTATTTCTTCAAAAGAGCCTTCATCTAGCAACAAATGAAGTCGTTCACGAGCAGTTAATTTCCCTTTTTTGTGCTGAGAAGCTACTCTTTCTTCACCTCCTCCTAGAAGGGCTTCTTCGTTTTTTTGTACGAGTACTTCAAATTTTTTACCAAGGATGTCTGTGTTATCAAGTGAGTCCGTGCTTTGTTTCATAATATAATGAGTATTTTAAGATGAATAAATCATTTGTTTTTAAAATAGAATATCTGTAATTAGCTATTATAATATAAATAATTAGACCGATACAAGATAGAAATTAGATAAATTAAGTAACAGATTCTAAAATTATATAAAAATTGATAAATACCTTGTAAAGTATATCATAAAATCAGGCTAATATTTACTGTATCATTTATAAAAAATCTCTCCTAAATTATTTTCATAGCTATAAAAATAGTAATTTTACTAAATTTTTAAACAAAAGTCGTTTATTATTTGGCAAAATCAGTTTTTACGCTAAATTTTGCATAAAAAAGAAGCAATCAATTTAAAACTTAAACAATAATAAAGATGGGTAAAAGATTGATTCGAATTCTTAAAGATAAAATTCCTGAACTTATCCCACAGCTTTTGGGACAGGAGATTAATCTAGTTTTTAAAAATAATGTAACTTTACACGGTAAAATTCTCAAACTAAAAGGGGATAGTTTTACTTTTCAAGATATGATTTTAAGAAAACATCAAATCTTAATCTCAGATTTGAGTCAAATTCTCAAAGATGAAGAAAGTGATTGGTAAACTACCTCCCATTTCGGTTTGTGAAGACACAAACCGAGGGTTAGATGATTGGTAAACTACCTCCCATTTCGGTTTGTGAAGAC
>JBBRUH010000579.1:0-3023 GCA_038248005.1 Cytophagales bacterium
AAAAGAATCCCAAAGAAACTCCCATGATGAAGCAATACAATCGCTTCAAAGAAAAATATCCTGGAGCTTTACTACTTTTTAGGGTAGGAGATTTTTATGAGACTTTTGGAGAAGATGCCATTACTGCCAGCAAAATATTAGGAATTACACTCACTAAGCGACACAATGGTGCAGCCTCAGAGATAGAATTGGCTGGTTTTCCGCATCATTCTCTTGAATCTTACCTTCCCAAACTCGTCAAAGCAGGTCAACGAGTAGCTATTTGTGACCAAGTAGAAGACCCTCGCTTCACCAAAACCTTAGTCAAAAGAGATGTAACCGAACTTGTTACGCCAGGGCTTTCTTACCACGACAATGTGCTAGAATTTAACCGTAACAACTATTTAGCCGCTATCTGTTGCGAAAAAGACCATTATGGCATTGCTTTTTTGGATATTTCCACGGGAGAATTTCTGACAGCAGAGGGCAATAAAGAATACATTGATAAACTTCTTCAAAGCCTAGAACCTGCCGAAGTCTTGTATAGCAAGGCTTTACGTTCGTCTTTCTTTGAAGATTTTGGAGATAAATTGCAGGTCTTTTTCTTAGAAGATTGGTTTTTTAAATATGATTTTGGATTTGATTTGCTCACTAAGCATTTTGGCGTGTCTTCTCTTAAAGGCTTTGGAGTAGATAAGTTTCCACAAGGGATTGCCGCATCTGGTGCTATTTTACACTATCTAAGTGAATCTCGGCAGACCAATATCAAGCACATCGCCAATCTTGCTCGCATAGAAGAAGACAGATATGTTTGGCTAGACCAGTTTACGATTCGTAATCTTGAGTTACTTTTTCCACAGCAAGTAGGAGGAGTATCCTTGGTAGATGTCCTTGACAAAACCCTTACGCCTATGGGAGCGAGGTTACTCCGTAAATGGGTAGCACTTCCACTTAAAGACAAGGCTCGAATAGAAGAAAGACTTGCTATCGTGGAGGCTTTTAGAGAAGATGATGATTTGAGTGAGGGCGTTCAGACAGAGCTAAAGCAATGTGGTGATTTGGAAAGATTGATTTCTAAGGTGTCTTCTCGAAGGGTAAAACCAAGAGAACTACTTCAGATTAAAAGGGGATTAGAGAAAGTACAAAACCTAAAAGAAATCTTAGAGATGCAAATACATCCTCAACTTCAAAAATTTGCGAATCAACTTAATCCTTGTAATTTCTTATTAGAAAAAATAGGGAAAGAACTACTCGAAGAACCTAAATCTATCCTTACAGAAGGTGGACTGATGAAAGATGGCATAGACCCTGAGTTAGATGATTTGAGAGACATTGTCAAAAATAGCAAAGATTATCTCGAGAAAATAAGACAGCACGCCCTCGAAGAAACAGGCATTTCTTCTCTCAAAATCAGCTACAACAAAGTATTTGGCTATTACCTAGAAGTAACTAACTCTCACAAGCACAAAGTCCCCAAGACTTGGATAAGAAAACAAACACTTACTGGTGCCGAGAGATACATCACTGAAGAACTTAAAATCTATGAAGACAAAATCGTCAATGCCGAAGAGCAGATTTGGGTCATAGAGCAAAGACTTTTTCAAGAATTGGTACGACAAGCAGCAGATTTTACTCACCCTATTCAGCAAAATGCTCGCATCATAGCAATGTTGGATTGCCTGTCTAGTTTTGCCGAACTTGCCCGCAAATATCGCTACAACAAACCCACTATCAGCGATGAAAAAACACTCACCATTAAAAATGGACGGCATCCTGTCATAGAACAGCAACTTCCTCTAGATCAGCCTTTTGTACCGAATGACATACAACTAGATGACCAAGAACAACAAATCATGGTCATCACTGGACCTAACATGGCAGGTAAATCTGCTTTGCTCAGACAAGTTGCTTTGATTACGATTATGGCACAAATGGGCTGTTTTGTGCCTGCCGAAAGTGCTGAAATCGGGATTGTAGATAAGATATTTACCCGTGTAGGAGCATCTGATAATATCGCTAAAGGAGAATCTACTTTTATGGTAGAGATGATGGAGACCGCTAGTATTATGAATAACCTCAGCGACCGAAGCCTTGTCTTAATGGATGAGATAGGAAGAGGAACAAGTACGTATGATGGTATCTCTATTGCTTGGGCGATTTTAGAGTTTTTGCATAATCACCGCAAAGCTCGCCCTAAGACTTTATTTGCGACACACTACCATGAGCTGAATGAACTCGCCAAAGATTTGCCTCGCATTCAAAATTTTCATGTAACAGTCAAAGAAGTAGAAGGCAAAATCGTTTTTTTGAGAAAACTTGCAGCAGGAGGTTCTGAGCATAGCTTTGGAATCCATGTAGCACAGATGGCAGGAATGCCCCATGAAATAGTGAGTCGCTCACAAGAGATTATGCACTATCTAGAAGAAAATCGCACTTCTGAAAATGTGAAATCCAATGGCAAACAAACTCGTGAAACTGTGCAGAATATTCCTAAAAATAACTATCAACTGAGTTTCTTTGACCCTACTGACCCCAAAGCAGAGAAGCTTAAAAATATGCTTAGTAAGCTAGACATCAATACACTTACGCCCATAGAAGCCTTGATGAAGCTGAATGAATTGAAAAAAATAATGGAGTGATTTTTCCAAACTTTCCAAGTTTTCAAAACTTGGAAAGTCTAATCTACGAAAGTCAGTTATTACCTCTACTTCATAGATTCAAGTTTTAAAATGTAAAAATCTGATTTATGAAATAAGATATAATTCACACTCCGCTCTAAACTTACTCTTAATTTTCCAGACTTTCCAAGTTTTCAAAACTTGGAAAGTCTAATTTACGAAAGACAGTCATTACTTCTACTTCACAGGTTCAAGGTTTAAAACGTAAAAAATCAAATTTTATGAAACAAGATATAATTCACATTACACCCTAAACTTACTCTTAACTTTCCAGACTTTCTAAGTTTTCAAAACTTGCAAAGTCTAATTTACGAAAGACGGTTATTACCTCTACTTCATAGATTCAAGTTTTAAAACGTAAAAAAT
>JBBRUH010000580.1:0-3007 GCA_038248005.1 Cytophagales bacterium
CAAGCCAAATCTATCTCAATGGGAGTTGTGTGAGGTTGGGTAGTTTTGAAGATGTAAGCAATGTTGATTCGGTAGAAGATACGATTGGAATAGGATTTTCACTATTTAATCTAGAGAAAGAGTTATCTATTGATTTAGATTATTCTTTCATTGAGAATCCTGCAAATCACTCAGCTATAGATTTAAAAAATCTGAAAATATCTTCTAGTCATCTATTTTATAATAGACAATCCCCAGAAAAAACAACCAAATCTATTGAAATTTGCCAAAATCAAGCATCTTCTGAAATCCCATACTCAGAAAAATGGGTAGATACAGATTTAGAAATTAACAATAATAAAAATCTGAATGGCTTACATCGTTTCTTTTATCTTTATATTAAAATTGAGGAAAAGCAATTTCTTGCTGATACATTCTTCAAAAAATTCAATGAAATCCACTACGTTTCTGCTGACCGCATAGGTCCCAAAGATTTTTATCTCAAAGAAAATCTAGGCAAGTTCATCAATGTAGGTGCAAAAGGAGAAATGATTGCCAATGTGATTGCACATAAAAAAGATGAATTGGTCAATGATATTCTCTACTTAGGAGAAGATGCCAAAACACTTGAACAACAGATTCAGGAATGGCTCAAAGTAATATTCGGAGAAGCTAAATTTAAAGTAGAGGACAAAGGCGACATTATTTATTTGTACTTCAATACAAAAAATGATGCTAATTGGTACAAACCCTCCAATGTAGGCTTTGGTTTTTCATACATATTGCCCATTATCGTATCAGGGTTAATAGCCAAAGAAGGGGAAATCTTAATTGTAGAAAACCCTGAGGCACACTTACACCCTCGTGCCCAATCCAAACTTACCCAATTTCTCAGCAAAGTAGCCAGTACAGGTGTGCAGGTATTCATCGAGAGCCATAGTGAGCATATCTTGAATGGCTTGAGAATAGCTAGCATTAATCAGGATATTGACATCAATAATGAAGACATAAGCATCTTGTATTTTCACGAAAAAGAAGAAGGCTATTTTACTGAGATTCCTATTTTAGTAAATGGTGATATAGCACAATGGCCTGATGGTTTTTTTGACCAAACCAATCAAGATTTAACCAAAATTTATGGGATTTAAGCTATGGAAATATTTATCAATGAACTTTCTCTAGAAGGGCAGTATCATAATGACTCAGAGTTTGTGGAGGCTGTAAAGTCTGTTATCGAACTGCTGAATATGCTGCATGATAAAATACCTGATAAGATTTTTTTTAGGGATAGCTTGTTGATAAATCGCCAAGCCATCAAAGATGAAAATCTACAAACAACCATCAGTAGGCTAAAAAATCCTATTAAAGAACAGTTTCTCAGGTTTATTTTTAACCAATCCCAAGATTGGCGTTCAAAACAACAACAAGATGAAAATGCAAACTACTTTTATCTTCCTAAAATTAATCTGAAAAGTAGTATTCAAAATTTATCAGTAGAGCAAGTTAATGAAACAAGTCTTGCAGAAGTTAGCGAAAGAATATTACAAAACACCAGTAATAAGTCTATAGTCATCAATTTTTGCAAGTCTAAATTCTCAAAATCTGACCTCACTACTATTTTTAAGATTCAAAGCGAGGGTAATAAAGAACTCATTGAAATTTTAACTTTTGAAGATAAAGATAGCCTTGAAACTTGGCTAGAATTAGAATATGAATTTAGTAAAACAGAGTATGATTATGATTCTCAAATACCTCCTACAGACCAACAAACTATCTTGAGAGATACTACTAAATTTAAAGCAACGAGTTATAAAGTGCAAGGTAGAACAGTGTATGAAGAACTCAAAGACGGAACTTATTGGTATGTAGATAATCTCCATGAAGGTAAAGCAAGTCATATAGAAGTTTTTAACCCAAAAGAAGATAAACACATAGGCGAAGCGAGCCTTGAAGGAGATATAGATGAATTGAAAGCAGATGAAAAGAAAAAAATAAAGAGGTATTTGAGTTAAGAGGGAATTTGGATTTCATCGTAAACAAATGATAAACCCCAAGACCATAGCATTAGCATCAAATAGTTTTATGGGTAGCTCTGCTAGAAAACAGGAATATAGAATAAATCATAAAAAAACCCAAAACATCTTCTGAAATACTTTTTTTTATGTAGGAAGCATCTAAATCAAGCTTATTTGCTCTTAATCTGCACTCTGATTCCTTCTGAATGGCTTGTAAACTCTGGGGCATACATACATTGAATAAGTAGTTAAACTAATTTATCTTATACAAACCTATAAGGTTTAAGTTCTTAACAGGCAGTGTTTTACACAGTGAAATCTTATAGGTTTAATACAAACTAAATATGAGCAAGCACTTAGTGGTAACGTCATTGGAGAAATCTCTTCCTAGTATTAGCGTCTTCACATACTTACAATAGAAAACTGTTTTGAGTATCTCAGAATAAACTTTACGAATCATTTAAACTCAAATATAAAATAAAAACCCCACACTCAAACTCAAATCATGATTCTATGATACAAAAAATATGGTCAGAGGGTAACCCGTCTGACCAGTTTGTTGTTCTGGATTATGCTTAATACTATAACCTGCGAGTAGGATGGAGTCTGTAAAACCCCGTTTTGCGAATATTGTCAACTAATAGTTCTATTTCCGTCAAAAAGAAAAACAAAGGAATAGAAAATATAATGGGGTTCATATCTATAAATAAGAAACAAATAAGGTCTTAAATACATTTATTTCTTGCAAAATTACAAAATAATTTGATGGTTATATCATAAAATGCTAGTACAAACCTTACTTTAGAAAGTCATTATTTTTCCTCTGTATAGTTTGCTGTATCTTCCATAAATTCATCTAATGTATATCGAACCATAAGTGTACCACTGATGCTAGATAGTCTCTCATACAATGCTTTATTTACCCTCATTCCATAGACCCTCAACACTTTCAAATTAGGAAGCTTCTTGAGTTGTTCTATGGTTTTATCCCAATCAGCAATGGCATTAAAACC
>JBBRUH010000581.1:0-3004 GCA_038248005.1 Cytophagales bacterium
ATACTCCTCCTACTACCTATCCTAATCCTCATTATTCCCAAGTAGATACCATAGTCTATCATTTGAAAAATGGAAAGGCAATATGGACAAGAAGTATGCCCGAATATGATTCAGATTATTTTTTAATCTTCAAAAATGAAGAAGAAATGAGGTTATTTTTTGATGCTGTTAAAATTATAGAGGCAGATTACAATTTTAGTGAGCACGAGCATAATAAAGCTGTTTTTAAGCAATACTTAAAAGACCCCGTGAAAGCAATAGCTAATATCATTGAGATTGATGAGAAAAGCTTAGATTTTACAGCAGAGAGTATCAAGGCATTAGACCTGCAACTTAGCCAATATTATATGCACTCATACCTAAGGCAAAAGCTACTGCCTGGCGTAATGGCATACTTCGGAGAAGTTGTTAGAAAGGAAATGGGAGGCGAGTGGAAAATAACTGATGAGACATATACAATAGGTTGGCGACCAATTATCATACTTGAAAACGGAAAAGAACTTGATTTTTATCCAGATATTGTAGATCAGTTGCTAGAGCAAGAGTCTCAACCACAGTGCTGTTTGGAGTGTATTTATATTTCTTTACAAATGTCATATAAATAAGTGCTTCATTCACTTAATATTTTGCCTTGACTGCCCCCCAAGGTGCTACTCCTGTCTTTACTGATATAGACGGAAACCCTATACTCCCTGATAGAGGGGATAATACGATTGATGTGCCAATTCCTGATGTGCCTGAGGAAGAAATTCCAACCCAAATTCAATCAATAAGCATGGATTCCAGTTTCAGTCAAAATGCTAAAATAATGGGTGTTTATAACCAATTAGGAGGGGTAGAAACTTTCAGAGAGCTTCTCAATGACTTTGAATCATCTATTATGGGGTTAGACCTAACACTTAAAGTTGAACTGTTCAACGCAGGAGTAGGGGCTGCCGAAACCAAAGCAGACCCCAATCATCCAAATAAAATTACGATTAAGATACAACCAAATACAATAGAAGGAGCAACTTTGAATGAACTTGCTAAAACACTAATACATGAGGTAATTTATGCTTACCTATTGGCTAAGATTCATCAAATTGGAGGGCTAGATAATCTCAATGAACAAACATATCCAACACTTTTCAATTATTATGTTGAAAAGAAATTTAATCCAAATGCTGCTCAACATAATTACACAGCACAAGTTTACTTCACTCGCCTAGTCAATATTATCAAAGCTTTTGACAACTCACAGTATTCTAATGAGTACTATCAAGGCTTGGCGTGGCAAGGACTAGAAAAGTCTTTGTTGTGGAAAAATAAATCAAAAGCTGCTCAGACTTATCTTGATAACCGTGCTGGAGATATCAAAACTACTAGCAAACAACAAGACCCTTGCAATTAAAAAATATTTACATCTAAAAAATAAATCTTATGAAAAATATATTGATAATTCTTTTCTTCTGTTTTGTTATACAAACTAACTCTTTTGCACAAGGTACATTGTATCTGATTTTTGATATTAATACCACCACCACAGTCAGAGATGTAAGCAAATACATAGGCTGGAATGAACTTGTGATGAGTGAGGTAGGAGTAAGTAAACCAAGACCTTATTATTATTATATACATTATCCTTTAATGGCTGGTGTAGAATTAAAACTCGATAAAAAGCCCAACACCACTCCTCAGGTAATTTCCATTGCATCTATCAGTAATTTGTATCCTCAAGCTCTTACTATAGGACAGCTAGATGCACAGCTACAGCCACTTGTAGAGGATGATTATTACAATATTAAAAGATATGTATGGGAATATAAGACCTTTAGGTATTTTGCTGATTTAGAGCATATCTATATTATTGAACTACACCCTACTAACGGACAAGCAACTGTAGTAGAAGTGGAGATTACTACTACTTTTTGAGTTAAATATGAGTTCAAATAGTCCAAGTCTCCTCCTGTTCTAACACCTAGTGGTGCGTATGACCATAATACTCCTCACCATAACCTTATGGCAACAGATACTTATCTTAACTTAATAGCCAATGGTCTAAAAGAATATGAACTGCTTGGGGTGATATACCGCACGCTGACCAACAATGGATTATTCATTTAATAACTGAACTTAAACAAAACAGTAGTTATGATTTTTAAAAAGTTAATGTTTCTTTTAATAATGCTTGTTATTGCTGCTTGTGGTGACCACAAACAGGGATCTTCAGATGAAGTAAAACTAGACTCTATCACCTTAGATAGTCTCAATAAAGCCCAAGAGAAAGCAGCCGATACGATTCTCTATCTGGTTTATCATCCTAATATTCCTATTAAAGAAATAAGAACGCCAGGTCTTAGAGAGGGATTATATAAAGCAGGAGTTTGGAAAAATAAGTTATCAAAGTCATCTTATTATTTTTATCCTTATTATGGAGGCTATCTTTTGCGATTTGAGCAGAGTGATTCATTAAGTACTATTTCTTTTGATTCACTACGGAAACTAAAAGTAAGAACTATAGAAGATATAGAACGAGAGATAAAACTACTGAGAATACGAGATGATAGCCTTATGAGAACTGACGAATGGCTTTATAGTAGTGTGGGGATTCCTTTTCCGCTACCTACAATGGTTTATTTTGAAAATTTTAAACAGAATTATATTGTAGAACTAGACAGTT
The DNA here is from genome assembly GCA_038248005.1 of Cytophagales bacterium. Lineage (GTDB taxonomy): Bacteria > Bacteroidota > Bacteroidia > Cytophagales > Microscillaceae > JAABSX01. The sequence continues at coordinate 2,660 of JBBRUH010000581.1, forward strand.
TAGAAAAAGAAGCTACCATTGTTCCTGTAAAAAACACCTCTAGTAGCGGAATTCAGTAAAGTCAGCTCTAACTATTCATAGGGTCTTAACCTAGCTGTGTTAAGGTAGGGTGATTTTCTTAGTATCTGTATCTACAAATAGTAGTACTTAGTCTTCACGTCGAACTCCTTTCTACCTATTTTTAAGAGCTTGCTCAAATATACTAAAAATTGTACTTTTGAACTATGGAGCAAAGATATGAGCGCAGTGAGACTAAGCACTTGCTATGATTCAGCTAGTCGGGATTTGCAATCCCGACTTCAGAGCAATAGATTTTTAAGTCAGCTAGTCGGGATTTGTAATCCC
>JBBRUH010000582.1:0-3002 GCA_038248005.1 Cytophagales bacterium
AAAATTAATCTTCACTTCGGTAGTACCTGCCGAGTTGGTAGCAGATACTCTTAGGATAATATTAAAAGAAATACTTGTATAGTTTGTTCCATTGGCACGTACAGTCGCAGTATAAACTCCTTGAGCAAGCCCAGTAGGGTTAATCTGAAAACTAAGTGGTGTCCCAGTAGTATTGACAGAAGTAGGTAGTGCAGTAGGCAAAGTAAGCCAGGCTCCACCAGCAGTCTGCTCTAAAGTGATTCCTGAGGCTGTGCCTGTACTGGTTCTAAGTGTGTTAGTAACAGGGCTTACTGTTCCATTTACCACACTGCTTGTATTGAGTTCAGTACTAGAAAAAAGCAAATTACCAGCAATTATTGGCGGAGGATCAGGTGTTTTAGCTTGAGTTTGAAATACAAAGCCTACCAAAAATATAAGTAGAAGCCTTGGCATAATACCTGCAGAAAAGTGGTTTTTAAAGTTAATCTTCATTCTTGTATATATTTTGTGCATTTTTAAATATTCTTTTGGACGATTGATAAGTTTGGGTCATTTTATTTTTTTAGATATTAATTTTATTTTTTACAGCATGTTAGTTTCTTATCATTGTATTAGACTTTACTAAAAACTAGTTAATAATAGAATAATTTTATCTTTAAAAAACTCATAATTCATCTCTTATTAAAGGTCTAAGTTTAAAAATTAGATTACTAATCTATAAGTAATATCAATTCTTGTTTCTTAATTATAAACCTTATCGCAACTTATCCCAATCAACCTGCTTTTCTCTATTTGAAAGCGTTTGATTGGGTAATCACTTAAAAAATTATAAACATAAAATAGTGAGAATCGGCTATTGAAAAATTATGAACAAGTAATTTATTTTTAACTAATTATTTAAGACTATTTCCTTCATTGTTAATTATGCTGATATCAAAAAGAAAACTCATCTTACTTATAAATAGATTTTTCAATATTTGGTTGAATAAAGATTAAGACTGGTGTTTTTAAAGGGTAAAATTCATGAATTTCTAAATTCTATTGCTAACTAATCACTTTTAATTAATTACCCTAAAACAGCTATTTATTACAATGTATGAAAGAATGTCAAATTGTTACACAAAAATAATATTTTTTTATGGTTATCTCCTAATTTTTATCTATTTATTTTCGGAAGTTAGACAAAAAATTACGTCTGCAAATTTTAAAAGATTTTATCTTCCTTGTCTTTCTAAAAATAGTAGCTATTTCTTCTGCTTGCATTTGGCTTATTGATACATTTTAGACTGATTTAAGAGAGATAAAAAAAGTTCTTACCATTTTTTTGGTAAAGCTCATAAAGCATACGTATATTTGGAGAAAAAGTCTAGAATGATTGGAGACATTTTTGCAAAAATATTAGCAGGCTCGGCAGTAGGCTATATTACTAACTACCTTGCCATCCAGATGCTTTTTCAAGAATACTTAAAAGTAAATAGAAAAGGCTTTAAATTTAGCTTGGGTGGAGTCATTATTAAAGAAAGGCAGGAGTTTGAAAGACAGATTTCACGCTTGGTAGAGAGTGATGTAATTCATCATCGTGCCATTGATACTGAGTTACGCAAACCTGCATTTGAGAAAGCTCTCAAGCAAATTGTAGATGATATATTTGAAAAACAGCTCGCCACAGCAGTTTTACCTTCCTTATTAGTAGGTGATATTCCTGCGCTCGAGACAAGCTTTTCATCTCTCAAAACCTTACTTAAAACCAATCTTCAAACCCAAAGTGCTGATTTCATTTCCTCAGGCTTAGCAAAGATAGATTTATCAGATATTTTATCTCCTCAGCAGATTGAGCATGTTTCTGAACAAGCTACCCTCCTACTATCTGAATTTTTAAGCAAAGAGTATGATTTTGAGTTACTTCTAAAAAGTGTATTTTTAGGTCTAGAAGGGCAGTCGCCAAAAGCATTTATCCCCTCTTCAGCAGGTAAAGTCATAGGAGAAAATTTAGGGAATCACTTTAAAGATTTTCATAACTTCTTAAAATATAATTATGCTCATTCTTTAGAAGACCTCATCCAGACTACTTCTCAAAAATCTGATTTTGATACTCTTATCAATCAATTAGCCGCTCAGGCAGCTCCTAGAAAGCTAGACACACTGCTTCGACGTGAAAATTTAGACCATTTGCCAGAAGCAGTCGCTGTTCATTTGCGTGAGTTATTTCAGTCTGAGGTAAGTACGGATATTATTCAGACACTTTTAAAGTTTTTACTCAGTGTATTTAAAGAAGAAAAATCCACTCTTTTTGAGTTACTTTCAGATGAGCTAAAACAGACTTTTGAGAGTTTTCTAGCAGAGCGATTACCCGATTTACTTTCTACACTTATCCCTTGGATTCGCCGTAAAAAGATTAAATTAGAAGTACTCATTCAAGATGCTTTTAGAGATAATACCAATCTATTTGGGAGGGCTTTGGTTACTCTTTTTATAGGAAATGTAGGCAAATATGTAGGCATAGAGGCTAAACTATCAGATTTGATAGAAAAACAAGATACCAGCGTCTTGGCAAAACAGGCTTCTAGTTATTTGTTAGATTACCTGAAAAACAACTCTATCGGGGAAATAGTCCAACGCTTCAATGAGCAAAAAATACTAGATACTCTTACGCCTGTCTTGACCAAAAATATTCAAGAATCAGTTGCTAGTTTTAAACTAGACAAACTTCAAAACTTATTTGATAGGCCTATTGCTGATTTTTTCTCAGAAGACAAAATAGCCCAAGCACTTCATCAACTTAAAGATACTGCATTAAATGAATTTGTGCTTGAAAAAGGCATTTTCTCAGAAAAACTGGACTCACTGCTCCAAAGCAGAATAAAAAAAGGCATAGAAAAGCTACAAGAAACACCTTTTGAAAAGTTTTTCCCTCCTGAAAAATCTTCTGACTATGCTCAAAAGCTAAAAACTTCTTTGACTGATTTTATACCCCAAAATCAAGATCAAATAAAAGCTTTTATTCAAAGCGAAATCACAAAATT
>JBBRUH010000583.1:0-2999 GCA_038248005.1 Cytophagales bacterium
ATCTCGAGGCGGCTAGAAGATACACGTTCTTTGAGTTCGCTTACGTGAGAGATGATGCCTACTAGGCGATGCTCTCCATCTAGGTTCATGAGCGTTTGGATTGCTAAATCTAGGGTTTCGCTGTCTAATGTACCAAAACCTTCATCTATAAACATAGAATCTAGGCGAATACCGCCTGCATTGGCAGTAGCTACATCAGCCAGTCCGAGGGCGAGTGCAAGAGAAGTGAAGAAAGTCTCACCTCCTGAGAGATGATCTACCATTCGCTCACCTCCACTGTAGCTATCAAATACTTTTAGGTCAAGTCCTTTTTTTCCTCCCCCTTTGACTACATCCGTTCGGAAAAGCTGATAGCGTTCTTGAGATAAGAAAGCCAGTCTTTTATTGGCATACTCTACTACCTCATCTAAGAAAACAGAAAGTACATAGGTCTGAAATTTCTGCTTAAGGGCGTTTCCTCCATTGGCAAGGTCATAGAGATAAATCGTATGTTCAGCTTGGGCTTCAAGCTTTTCGAGTTCTTTTTGCCCTAATTCTATTTTTTGAAGGCGATTTTGTAAATCTTTGATTTGAGTTTCTAGTTGAGTGATTTGCTCACGGTGTTGCTCTAAGTGCTGCTCTTTTTGGATTTTATCATCTTCCAAGATTTTGATTTCAGGCATTAATTGGTCTTTGAGTTTTTTGCTGATTTGCTCAAGATTTGCTTTAAGAGTGATTTGCCTTGATTTCCAAGTATCTATAGTATTTCGCAGTGTTTGGCGTTCGGCTTCACTCAAAAGAGATGCTTGCATTTCTTTTAAAGAATTAAAGCTTCTTTTCTTTAAATCTCTAGCTAATTTCCTTTCTTTATCATCTAGGCGAGAGGCGAGTTCCTTCAAATCACGCAAAGTAATGTGTTTTTCGGTTTCTTGCTTGCTGATAGTTTCCTTGATTCTATCTTTTTCTAGGTTTAGTTTCTCTAAATCTTCTTTATATTTTTGAATTTCTTTGTATGCTTTATTCAAAAACTTATCAATGGTTTTCTCATCTTTAAGCGTTTCATCTTTGGGAAGTTGAGAAAGAAGCACTTTAAAATCCGTATTTTCTTGATTAAATTTTTGAGTCTGAATCTCTAATTTTGAGCGAAGTTGGTTTAATTGGGTTTCTAGTTTTTCGGTTTGTTGCTTTAATTCTTGTAGCTTTTCTTTAAGTAGTTTAAGGGCTTTTTGAGCATTTTGAGCAGTAGCAAGCGCATTTTCTATTTCTTCTAATTCTTTTTTAAATACCTCCTCTGCCTTGTCTTTGATATCACCAAGTTGGTCAGCAAGAGCAACTCCCCTCACTTTAAGTTCATTGGCTTGCTTTGATACTTCATCATATTCTGTTTTGGCTTTGTCATAATTAGCTTCTGCAAGCGTTCTTTCTTTTTTTGCTTTCTCAAGGTCTTGGTCACTTACTGTTTTTTCATTGCTTTGAGCAAGATTAGGATGCTCAGTAGAGCCACAGACAGGGCAGGGGAGGGAGCTATCCTTATGCAAAGGCATTGCCAAAACAGCCGCTTGATTTTTACGCCATCGAGTATCTAGCTCATCATAAGCAGTAGATTTTTGAAGACGTATGTTACCAAGATTTTCTAAGTTTATTTGAGCTTCTTTGCGTTGAGTATCTAGTTGGGCGTATTGTCCACGAAGTTCTTTGAGGTCTTTTCTTTGTTTTTCCCAAGCTTGATATTTACTCAATTCAGCTTTATAGAAATCTTCCTTTTGTGCTAAAGTGCTTAGCTGCTCTATCTCTGGATAGATTTCCCCATCGATTTCTTTTTTATTCTCTTGAATCTTGAGTTCTGTTTGTTTAATCTCTAATTCAGACTCTTCTTTTTGTTTTTTGCTTTGGGTAAGCTTTGTTTCTAAGATTTCTTTTTCTTCATATTTGGGCTTTAATTTCTCTAATTGTTCTATCTTTTGTTGTTTTTCTTTTATTTCATGCGCTTGATTCTCTAAGTTTTCGAGTGATTTGGCACATTCTACTTGTTTGGCTTGATATGAAATTAGACGGCTATCTACAGTCTGTGCATGAGCATCTTTGCTAGTGATGTCTTTTTTGATGCCTTCCATCTCATTCAAATCTGCACGGAAAGGCTCTGCGTTTTCAGATTGTTCTAGCTTGGTTTGTTGGGTTTGGTTTTCAGTAGATTGTTGTTCGTGTTGTTGTAGTAGGTTTTCTGCTTCTACTTTATGCTGAAAATTCTCCTGCTGTTGTAAAGCACTTTGGTAAACCTGCTGGGCATTTTGGGTTATTTTAAGAAGAGACTCTGTCTGCCCTTTAAATGTCTGAAGTTCTTGGATTCTGGTTTGGAGGTGATTTTGTGCTTCTGGGATGCTTTCTTGCCCTATTCCTTGCAGTTGAGTTTGAAAACGAGCATTCATGTCATCAAGCTGTTTCTTAAAAAGCTTAGATTTTGTATTGAGTGACTCAGTGATTTTTTCATATACTTCTGCACTAAATATTTGAATCAATATCTGCTCTTTGACACTAGTAGGGGCTATCAGAAGTTCCTGAAACTTACCCTGTGGCAAAATCACAATTTGCTTAAACTGTTGTGCATTAAAGCCTAATATTTTTTCCACTTCGGCTTTGATTTCGGTTATTTTGGTGATAGGTGTGCTAGCTTCTTGGTATTCTTTCTTTAGTTCATTCCAAGTTACTTCACAAAAATTTTGCTTCGTAACGGGTTCATCTCTATTATTAAGATATAGCAATCTTTCTACTTTATAGACCTGCATTGCGATTTTGAAGATAAAGTGAACGTGTGTTTTTACGTCTTTTTCCGCATAATCTGAACGCATGCTTTTCCCTTCCCTTGCACTAGTAGTCTCGCCGTAGAGTGCATACGTCATAGCATCAAAAAGTGTAGTCTTTCCCGAACCCGTAGGCCCGTGAATCAAAAAAAGACGACTTTGCTCAAATATCTCAAAATCAATTACTTGCTTGGTTGCAAATGCTCCAAAAGCTTCTATTTC
>JBBRUH010000584.1:0-2983 GCA_038248005.1 Cytophagales bacterium
ATGGATCAGGCTTGGATTCCCTCACGAGAAGGTTCTAGCTTATACATTCGTCCATTTATGTTTGCAAGTGATGAATATATCGGGATGCAACCCTCTGAGAAGTATATGTTTGTGATATTTACATGTCCTGTTGCGGCTTACTACGCCAATCCTGTAAGCGTCAAAATAGAAACACACTATGTTAGAGCAGCCGAAGGGGGCATCGGTTCAGCCAAAACTGCGGGTAATTATGCTGCCTCTATGTATCCTGCGCAGCTTGCCCAAAAAGCAGGTTATGACCAACTGGTCTGGACAGATGCCAAAACAAACGAATTTGTAGAAGAATCAGGCACGATGAACTTGGGTTTTGTAATCAATGGAAAATTTGTAACTCCTCCTACAGGTGATACTATCTTGGATGGCATCACAAGAATGAGTGTCTTACAACTTGCCCAAGACTTTGGCTTAGAGGTAGAAGAACGCCAAGTTTCTGTCAAAGAAATCATGCAAGCACACCAAAACGGAGAACTCACTGAGGCTTTCGGAATCGGTACGGCAGCGACTATTTCGCCTATCAAATGTATAGGCTATGAAGGAAAAGACTATGAAATTCAGCCTCTTACCGAGCAAAGCTTTGGCACAAAAGTCAAAAAATACCTAACTGACCTCTGTAAAGGACGGGTCAAAGATAATCACTCTTGGCTTACCGAGATTTTATAATCTCATTTTTATACTATAAGCTCAAGCAAGTTGCTTGGGCTTTTATTTTGAATATCAACATAAAACTAATCTTTGTGTCTTCTTAATCCTTGGCTTGTGTCTTCTTGATTCTTGGCTTGTGTCTTCACGAGCCAAAATCAATACTAATTTGTGAGGATATAAATTACAGAAAATAGTTTTTAAAAGAAATAATAATTGGGTAAAACCTAAAACCATTCTTATTTTTGTGTAAAATCAAGAACTAATTATTACCATCAAATAAAAATAAACACATGACCACACAACTCTCACCCGAAGTAGAAAATAAAGTAAATCAATGGCTCAATGGAAATTATGATGCAGCCACCAAATCAACCATTCAAGATTTGCTAGATGAAAAAAACTATACTGAATTGACAGATGCTTTTTACCAAGATTTAGCATTTGGCACTGGAGGTTTGCGAGGAATTATGGGAACAGGTTCTAATCGCATTAATAGATACACACTCGGAGCAGCCACACAAGGACTTGCCAATTATCTCAAAAAATCTTTTCCTGATATACAGATAAAAGTAGCTATTGCCTATGATAGCCGTAATAACAGTCCAGAATTTGCCCGAATCACTGCAGAGGTTTTTTCTGCCAATGATATTTATGTGTATCTTTTTGAAGAATTACGACCTACTCCTGAGCTTTCTTTTGCTATCAGAGAGTTAGGTTGCCAAAGTGGAGTAGTGATTACGGCTTCTCACAACCCCAAAGAATACAATGGCTATAAAGCCTATTGGGTAGATGGAGGACAGGTAGTAGCTCCTCACGATAAAAATATCATTGCAGAAGTCAATAAAGTGGGTGTAGATGATATTCTTTTTGAGGGAAAACCTGAAAACATTGAGCTTATCAGCACAGCCATTGATGAAAAATACCTTGCTCAGATTAAAGCACTTTCTTTTTCTCCCGAAGTCATTAAAAGGCAAAAAGACCTCAAAATTGTCTTTACACCTATTCACGGCACTTCTATTACACTCGTTCCTCAGCTACTCAAAGACATGGGTTTTGAGAATGTGCATATTGTAGAAGAACAGGCTACTCCTGATGGTAATTTTCCTACAGTGGTGTATCCCAATCCCGAAGAAGCCGAAGCACTTAGCATGGGACTTGCCAAAGCCAAAGCTCTAGATGCTGATTTGCTCATGGGAACTGACCCTGATGCTGACCGTGTAGGCATCGCCCTTAAAAACCACAAGGGAGAATGGCAACTTCTTAATGGAAACCAGACAGCTACTTTGCTCATCAATCACCTCATACAAGCCCGCAAAAAAGCTGGAAAAATGCAAGGCAATGAATACATCGCCAAGACCATCGTAACAAGTAACTTGCTAGATGATATTGCCATTAAGAATGGCTTAGAAGTATTCAATACTTTGACAGGTTTTAAATATATCGCAGAAGTAATCCGTGAGAATGAAGGCAAAAAGTATTTCTTAGGAGGTGGTGAAGAAAGTTACGGTTATTTGGCAGGTGAGTTTGTGCGTGATAAAGATGCTATTCTTGCTTGTGGATTAATTGCAGAAATGGTTGCTTTTGCCAAAGACCAAGGGAAAAGCCCTTTTGAGCAATTGATTGACCTTTATGTAGAATATGGCTACTATTATGAAACTCTAGTATCGCTCACGAAAAAAGGGAAAGCAGGTGCAGAAGAAATTAAAGCCATGATGCAAGGCTTCCGTGATAATCCTCCTAAGACTCTAGGTGGAAGTGCCGTAGTCAAACTAGCAGATTATAACTCGAGTGAACTAACAGACCTCAAGACAAGAGAGAAAACACCTATTTCACTTGAGAAATCAAATGTATTGCAGTTTTTCTTAGAAGATGGAAGCAAGGTTTCTGCACGCCCTTCTGGCACCGAACCTAAGATTAAATTCTATGTGAGTGTCAAAACTGACCTAGCCAAAAGGGAAGATTATGATGCTACTGAAGCTAAAATGAAAGACAAAGTAGCTCAAATGATTAAAGATTTGGGTGTATAATTAATGGAGTAATTGAGTCATTCAATTTATAATGACTCAATCTTCTAATATATTGTCTTTTGATATTTTCATAAAAAACTGATTGTCAGTATTTTATTAGAATAACTCATCACTTAATAACCAATCATTTATAATTAATCTCTTACTTATGCGTATCGATATTATTACTTGTGTTCCTAAACTACTCGAAAGTCCTTTTGCACACTCTATCACCCAAAGAGCACAAGATAAGGGGTTGGTAAAGGTCATTATTCACGATTTGAGAGAATATAGTG
>JBBRUH010000585.1:0-2957 GCA_038248005.1 Cytophagales bacterium
AAAACGAAAATTGGAATTTTAGGAGGAGGGCAGTTAGGGAGAATGCTCTTGCAAGCTGCTAGTAATTGGGATTTAGAAATCCACGTCTTAGACCCTGATGCCAATGCCTCTTGTGCTACTTTTACGCCTTACTTCACTCAAGGGAGTTTTATGGATTTTGATACGGTTTATAACTTTGGAAAAAATCTCGAAGTCATCACCATAGAGATAGAAGCCGTCAATACCGAAGCACTCAAAAAACTAGAATCAGAAGGCAAAAAAGTCTATCCGCAGCCACACATCATAGAAACTATCCAAAATAAACGTACTCAAAAGGCATTTTATAAAGAAAAAGGAATCCCTACTTCTGATTTTATTTTGATAGAAAATAAATCAGAAGTTCAACAAAATATTGATTTTTTACCCGCTTTTCAGAAGCTAGGCACAGGCGGTTATGATGGAAGAGGGGTACAGTTATTAAATTCAGAAGCAGATCTAGACAAAGCCTTTGATGCACCTAGCTTGCTCGAAAAAGCTATAAACATAGACAAAGAACTTGCGGTGATGATTGCCAGAAATGCCCACGGAGAAGTAGCTATTTTTCCTACGGTGGAGATGGTTTTTGACCCTGAACTTAATTTGGTAGATTATCTCCTAGCCCCTGCACGCCTTAGCGATTCTCAAAGCCAAGAAGCCGAAAATCTTGCTCTTCAGTTAGTAGAAGCATGGAATCTGGTAGGAATCTTAGCAGTAGAGTTATTTCTGACCCAATCAGGCGAGATTATAGTCAATGAAGTAGCTCCTCGCCCCCACAATAGCGGTCATCATACGATTGAAGCCAACTATACCTCTCAGTTTGAACAATACTTAAGGGCTATCTTAGATTTACCCTTGGGAAATACTGCCTTGCGATGCCCTGCTGCGATGGTCAATGTGCTAGGAATGCCTGACTATGTAGGCGAAGCGTATTATGACGGCTTTACAGAACTTATCTCAGAAGATAATATTTACCTGCATCTTTACGGCAAGAAAATCTCTAAACCTGGTCGCAAAATGGGGCATATTACCCTGCTCAATGAAGACCGAGAAGCTCTACCCCAAAAAGTAGCCTGGGCAAAAGAAACGATTTTTAAGAGGAAGTAAGAAGATTAAAAATCTTATGTTCCTTAGTCGGGATTGCAAATCCCGACTAGCTCCTCAGTCGGGATTACAAATCCCGACTAGCTTGTGGTAAGAAGATTAAAAATCTTATGTTCCTTAGTCAGGATTGCAAATCCCGACTAGCTCCTTAGTCGGGATTGCAAATCCCGACTAGCTTGTATTACAAATCCCGACTAGCTTGTTTCAAGAGGATTTGGGGGGAATATCGCACAGCACTAAACCAAATTAGCCAAAAAACTTTGTAAACTTCATGGGGGAAGCACAGCACTTGGCTTGGCTAGATTTAGATACAAAAGAAGGGCAAGAATACTGGCTTGCGATGAATCTTGCAGGAGATTATGTCTCTGCTTGTAATCACCAGATTCATAAGCATATAGTGGCTTGTGTGCGGAGATGATAAGTTTTATGAGCGAAATTGAGTAGATTAAATAAGCCTCGAAGGTTTTCAAAAACTTTTGAAGTTTGTTATTACATTCAAACGTTTATTCTTATATTTGAAAGTATAAACATATTATGTTTATACTGATGTTACAGCCAATAGTAAAACCACTATTCTAACAACAAATAACCAACCTATAAATTTAAAAAGACAAGAACAATAAATGGCAATTAAAAAATCAGAATTATACAGTTCCCTTTGGGCAAGTTGTGATGAGTTGAGAGGTGGAATGGACCCAAGCCAATACATGGTTTATATTCTTGTGTTGTTGTTTGTCAAATATGTGTCCGACAAATACGCTGGTGATGCTGATGCCATTATTGAAATACCCGAAGGTGGTAGTTTCAAAGATATGCAAGCGCTCAAAGGCAAATCAGACATCGGCAATCAAATCAACATCATTATTGGTGTGTTGGCTGGTGCGAATGATTTAAAAGGTGTGATTGATGTTGCCGACTTTGCTGACGATGATAAATTGGGCAAAGGCAAAGAAATGGTGGACAAGCTCACCAACTTGATTGCCATTTTTGAAAATCCTGCCTTAGATTTTAGTAAAAACAGAGCAGGTGGTGATGATATTCTGGGCGATGCTTTTGAATACCTAATGAAAAACTTTGCCACAGAAAGCGGTAAAAGCAAAGGGCAATTTTATACCCCTGGTGAAGTAAGCCGAGTAATGGCAAAAGTCTTGAATATACACAACGCTACCAACAAAACCACTTTTTATGACCCTACTTGTGGCTCGGGTTCTTTGCTCTTAAAAGCACTAGACGAAGCCGATGGTAAAGGCACTATTTATGGACAAGAAAAAGATGTGGCAACTGCCGCCTTGGCTCGTATGAATATGATTTTGCACGGACAAGAAGCTATTGAAATTCACAGAGGGCAAAGCACACTTTCTGATCCATTTTTTAAAGACAACCACGGCCACCTAAAAACCTTTGATTTTGTGGTTGCCAATCCTCCATTTTCTTCGGTCAATTGGGCTACGGGTTTTAATCCGCAAGACGACATTTATGGGCGTTTTGAAAAAGATGAAATAGAAAATTCAAAAACAGGCAAAGCATCTTACAAAACGCCACCCGATAAAAATGGCGATTACGCTTTTTTACTTCACATTCTCAAATCATTAAAAAGCAAAGGTAAAGGTGCTTGTATTTTACCTCACGGTGTATTGTTTCGTGGCAATGCCGAAGCCGAAATTCGCAAAAGCCTTATAGAACGTGGCTACATCAAAGGCATTATTGGTTTGCCTGCCAACTTGTTTTACGGTACTGGTATTCCTGCCTGCATTAGTGTTATGGACAAAGAAGGTGCAGTACAGACGCACGGCAGTGCGTCTCCACAAAAAGGAATTTTTATGGTGGATGCCAGCAAA
>JBBRUH010000586.1:0-2957 GCA_038248005.1 Cytophagales bacterium
AGGAAGAAGAAACCTTAACTCAAGCAATCAATAAAATTAAACCTGCAGACCCTAAGGCGATGCAAGAGACGATAACAAGCCAACAAAATGAAATCAAGCAAGCAAGAACAGATAGCCTAGCAGCAGTCAATGAAGTTAGTGTACAAGAGCAAAATATAACTACCCTCAAACAAAAGCAGCAGGAAACATTAGGCATAGAGCAAGAAAAGCAGGGACTAAAAAAGGAGATAAAAGAAGCTTTTGAGACAAATATCCCTCAATTAATCGAGAGTCAAACTTATGACCTCACAAAAGTAAAAAAGCTGATAGAGCACTGCGACAACCCACTGATAGCAGAGCTAAATACTAGCACATGGAAAATTCAACTGCAAGCTTATGAGCAACAAAGCAAAATTACACCATACAGCATAGCCATGCAGCGAAGTCAAGAAAGGCTGAACAATCCCTACGATGCCACCGAAAACAAAAAAAATATTAATGAGCTATCTGCTATGCTCAACAAACCAATCACTGCGACACAAAAAGCAGAAGTCAATAGAAATATAGAATTACTCAAAGACTATTGCGATTTGAGTGCATTGGTCCATATCGTCATGAGTAACTCCGATGCTTACTTAGCTACAAACCCTGAGGAGGTTTCCAAAGAAATGAATACACTGCTCAAGCAAAGACCCGTACTGATAGCCTACCCTTTCTTATTCTCTGAAATCAATCAAAGAATCAGAAATCCAAATTATAAGTACAGAGTCCGTGATACGAAGTGTAACTAAGAATAAATAAGAAAGCAATAAATTTATACAAGATGCTATTAGAAGAATTTCAGAACCGTAAGATCTCATTTGTATTAAAGTATAACTATACGCAGTTGTATAACCGCCTCAAAGTCATACTTTCTGCCGAAGACCTGTTGCTCTTCAGCAGACCAGATATGTATTCTGATGTCAATAAATGGTCTGTGGAAAATAGTAGCCTGATTGAACAAGAATTAGGGACATACAGCGGCCTATCAGAAGAAGACAAAGACGACATAGCCGATGATTTAGAAACAAGAAAAGCAAGCATCTTAAAAGTACTACTAGCTACTTCGGAGTTTAAGAAAATAGCCGAGGATTTATTTATCGTTCCGAGCAGTGAGAATATCTATGCAGTTAAAACCGAAAAAGGTTTGAGAGCCATACTCACACAGTGGGGCTGCAAATCCAATGAAGTAAACTCCTCCGTTGATTCACTCAATACAGTCATTCATCGTCCACGCACCAATACTGACAGAGTACTCATAGAAGCCGTCTATACTGATGGAAGTCCTGCCGCCGAAAAGCTCATTTTCATTGCTTACCTCAGCCGTGAAACCAGAGAAAAAACCAATAAAGAAGGGCTATATGACAGGGGCAGGTGCAAGCTCAATACAAGCTTTACGGTCTATGAAAAAATAAATGAGAAAGAGAGTAGCCTTCATGAGTTTACAGTTACAAGCGGAGGTAAGTACCTCGTAACCTTCCCGATATATACTCGAGGCAGCATCAAAGTAGTCAATCAGAAAAACCTTCCCATACCAGATGCCAGCATTTTATTAGAATATGAAGGGGAACAAAGTCAAATACAAGTAGGCAAAACAGGAGAGTATCCTCTAGAAAGTCTAGAAGTAGGCAAGTCCATTAGCATCAAAGAAGCCAGCAATCCTGAAAACCAAGTTACGCATACTATACAAAAAGGCGAAAATGAAATTATACTGCAAATACATGAACCCATGTATGCAGATGTGATAGTCAAAGTAATAGATGAGCAAAAGCAAGCCCTAGCCAATTATCCCATACAGATAGAAATAGCAGGTGAAGCTACACAATATACTACACAAGCAGAAGGAGTTTTTATGCTCACACACCTGCAAGTAGGTACACTCATCAAGGCTATCAACACTAAAAACACCAACAATCAAATCAGCTATACAGTAATAGAAGACTACAATGAACTCGTCATACAAGTAGAAAAACCCATTGAAAAGAAAGTAACAGTAAAGCTCATCAACCACAAAAAAGACGCATTGCCCAATGTGCCGATAGACTTTCAGTACAGCCAGCAAGAAAAGCAACAAGTAACTAACTCGGAGGGGATTTGTACTTTTCCTTTTGAAACTTTCCAAGACAAGGAAAAAGTAAAAACACTGATACACCTCACCCAAACCAATAAAAAAGGAAAGAAGAAGGAAAGAAAGATTAAAAAAAGTTTCCGCTTTGAGCAAGAAAAATTAGAGTACATCATTCAGCTCAAAAAGCCCCGCAACTGGTGGTGGCTTTTATTGTTACTGCTCCCTCTTTTATTGCTCATTCGCTGTGAGAAGACTGTATTTGTACAAGTCTTAGACGCAGAAAAGCAGCCCATTCAAAAATTGCCTGTGAGTTTCTCACACCAAAAAGCCTATCTCTTTGATTTTGATACCAATAAGTGGCTCACCAATGATGGGGTCAAAGCCACACAAAGCAGCAATGAGAAGGGAATAGCTCAATTTGATACACTCAAATACAGCGTTTATTCTTTTATATTTCATCACTTCTCTAGGGCTGAAGTTATGAGCAGCGCCGCCAATGAGTGCTATACCACAGAGACCCTAAACCCCGTATTTCATCAATTATGGCACAATACAACCCTGACCCTGACTGCTATACCTATCAGCACTAGCATTGATTTCTTAGTAATAGACAATGAAGATGGCGAGCCAATACCCGATGCAGAAGTGGAGCTAATCGCAACGCTCAATGGAAAAGAATACGCTAAAAAGCTCAAAGCAGATGCAGCAGGCAGAGTCGTATTTGAAAACATTCCCCAGTGTGCCAATTTACGCCACAGCATAGGAAATGCAGAAGGATATTATGCAGATAGCATCACACAAAAACCCATCAAAGGATTGCTCAGTGCTGAAATAGACCCAACACGTACCCTCAGGCTAAAGCCCATTAAAG
>JBBRUH010000587.1:0-2954 GCA_038248005.1 Cytophagales bacterium
ACTCTATGGCTTGTTTTTGTAGCTGAGGAAGAGCTATAGTTATTAATACTTTATCTGCTTCCCAGACCTGATTATCTTGTGTGTGTACTTTTATCTTATCTCCTTGATAATCAATCTTCTGCACTATTTTTTCATATTGAATGAATGGCAAGGCATCTTTAAATATTTTACCCAATGCAGTCTGATAGGCCTCTTTTTCTAGCACAAAATCTTCCTCTCCAGAATTCCAAGAGTTACCTACCTTGACCATATCAGGTATATTGAGTTGAGACGAGGGAGCACCATAAGCATTTTCTATCCAAGCTTTTAAGAAGGGAGTCATTTCTCCAAACTTCTCCTGTTTTTTGAGCCAAATATGTAGGGGCAAAGCTTCCTTTCCTTGATGCTCAAGCAATACATCCCAATAATTAACTGCTTGCTGAAAATCTTCTCTCTTTTCTAAAATGCTTTCAGGGATAAGGGCATTTTCAAAAAAATAAAAATCAGTAGTATCCTCATTGTAATTATATAAATCTATATCACTGGTTTGCAAAAGCCAGTACCAAGCAGAATTTTCACCATGAATTTCTTCTGCTCCTAGTTCCACAGGAATAGGAGCGAGGGTGTGATTAGACCAGACTCGCCCACCATACCGATTGCTTGCCTCCAAAATAGTACATTCAATGCCACTTTTATGTAGAAAATGCCCAGCTGCCAAGCCTGCGGCTCCTGCTCCGATGATGATGATTTTTTGAGAAGGATTTTCAAATTTGACACCTTCATCAAAAGTTTTGATAATATCTTTTGAGTAAATTTTCATATTTTTGTTTTCGGTAAATTTAATAAGATTCACTTGTTTTCAAGATTTTTTTTTAAAATTTATCAAATAGCTTATATTTAGGCAATCATTTACTACGAATTTTAGAAATATGCCAAAACTTGATGAAGCCCAAAATAATATTCGCAAGGGCGAAGAGCTTAATATTGAAAAACTACACGCTTATCTGAAGCAAAATCTCAACGAAGATAGAATCCTAGAAATCTTACAGTTTCCAGGAGGACATTCTAACCTCACTTATCTTATTAAGTATGGTGAGCAAGAAATGGTTTTGCGAAAACCACCTTATGGAGCAGAAGCCATCAAAGGAGGACACGACATGGGACGTGAATTTAGAATGCTTTCTAAGCTAAAACCTGTCTATGATTGTGTGCCTCAGCCCATTCTTTTTTGCGAAGATAAAGAAGTTATATGCTCGGAGTTTTACCTCATGGAGCGTGTGAAAGGAGTAGTAATTAGGAGTAAAAAACCCGAAGGAATAGACTTGACTCCTGCATTTATGAAGCAACTTTCGGAAAGCTTTATAGATAATTTTGTGATGCTACAGTCAGTAGATGTCTATCAAAGTGGTATCATAGAGCTTGGTAAACCCGAAGGTTATGTAAGCAGACAAATAGAAGGCTCGCTCAAAAGATTTAAGAATGTAGAAATAGACTCTATCCCCGAAGTGGAGCAGATAGTGGAGTGGCTTCGTGCTAATATTCCAGATGAAAAAGCCGTCTCGGTGATTCACAACGATTATAAATTTGATAATGTAATTTATAAACCTGATTTTAGTGAAGTAGTAGCCGTGCTAGACTGGGAAATGTCCACTGTGGGCAATCCTTTTATGGATTTAGGGATGGTGCTTGGCTATTGGGTAGAACCTGGCGAACCCAATATGTTGAATACTTTTGCAACTACGATGCCTGGAAGCCTTACTCGCCAAGAAGTAGTAGAATACTATGAAGAAAAAAGCAAAAGAAAAGTAAATAATGCCGTATTTTATTATGTCTGTGCCTGTCTTAAAAATGGTGTAGTTGCACAGCAGCTTTATTATCGATATGTAAAAGGCTTTACACAAGACGAGCGACTTGGAAAAATAGGCTCTTTTGTGAAAAACTACTTTCAGTATGCACTAGAAGTTATCAAATCAGGAAAGATTAGTTTATAGGAAATTAAATGAGGAGTTATCCTAGCAAGATTTTGATAATCTCTTTTAGCTCAAGCGTTGCGAAGTACAGCTTGAGCTAGTTTTTTCTGAAAGTGTCCGCTTTCTGCTACTGGCGAAGGTCTTTGAGTTACCGAATAAAATAAACATGTATCATTATGAAAAAGCAAAGAATGTTACTAGGCATCGTATGCCTTTTATGTATGCTACACTTCTCAGGCTGCGGCTTATTTGAAGATATAAAAATAGAACAGACGATTAGCGGACATTTATACTTGGATTGTGAGATGAAGCCTCTAACCAATTATACAATTGAAATAAAAGGCAAAGACAATGGTGGCTTTGGTGGTAATTCTGCAACTCTGGCAACAGTTACTACGGATGAGAATGGTTATTTCTATGCAAAATTTGAGCATAATTATTCAAGAGTGACTATGTGGGCACCTCAAAACTTTGGTATATTATTATTTGAGTTAGACTCGGAAGAAAATCTGATAGACCATGACTTTATCATAGTGGAGATAGGTCGTTTTCAAATGAAACTACAAACCCAACAAAGCTATACTGACCAAGATACCTTGTATTTGAATTATTTTGCTGACGGAGTTGGAACAAAAACGTTTGTGGGTCCTTTTGAAAATAATCAAATCCTAGAAGATTTGGAGTATAGATATGATGAAAATTTTGAGGATAGCATCGTTTGGGGTTTAGGTTGGGATGATTACATATTTGCTAGTGAGAATTGGCTTAATCGCAATGCAGCAAATTACCAACCCTATAATTTTATACCCTTTGAGATAGGAGGCTGTGGTACAGTTACGGAGGTGGTGATTCCTTTGCCTTAGCTTGAGTATAAAAAAGTCAATTAAAAAAATAAAGGGTTTACTAGAAAAAGTAAGCCCTTTATTTTTTATATTTTCCCTAAATTCCAAACATCAATCTTTCTGGCTCTTCTAAGTACTTCTTGATAGCTACTAAGAAGCTTAC
>JBBRUH010000588.1:0-2949 GCA_038248005.1 Cytophagales bacterium
GTAAAACGATGCATGCGTTCGGTGCAAGCTTATACCAATGAAGAATTTGCAAACATTTAATTCTTTAGGATTTTGCCAATATCGATTAGCATATTTAAGAAAAAAATCGGATATTTGGAATTAACTTTTCTTACATCCTTAGTCTATTTGGTTTTTTGTAAATGGAAGACTGGAGTTTTACTTCATTTTCTGAGGCAAAGAGTCAAATCTCATCTACTAATTTTTAAAATTAGCCATCAGGTGGGGAGGGGAAGTTTAAGCAAAAAGTATTTAAGTCATAGATTATTAAACGTACTTCTGACAGAAGCTTTCAAAAAAAAACTCTCTGTTGTGATGATACAACTTTGCCCAAACACTAAATTTTTGGGAAACACGCAAAAACCTGTGGCAAGAAATTTTACAACAAATTGACTTTAAAAAAATGGTTTTATTAATTAAAATAGAAATGACCTAAAAAAGTAAATACATAAAAAAAAGCAGATGATACCAACATCTGCTTAAATTTCTTTGTTAAAATCACCTCAGAGCACCAAGACCAAGTTTTGAAGTGAAAGTCAAAAATTTTCAAGAGAAAATTTTTGTACAGGGGAGTTTTGTGTTCATGCAAAATATCTCATCCTTGTGAAGCAAAGATAATGAATTTCTTGACTCCAACAAAAAGTTAAGCCAATATTTTTTTGTCTCTACCAAAAAAGGAATAAAAGGCTATATTTTATTATGAAAATTCATTTAAAAATAATTTTTAGAGTAACTTTTAATGTTTTCAAGTACCTTAATTAGTATGATAATTTTATCTGTAAAGCTGTAATCAAAAAAGCTTACACAAGTATTGCCTAGTCTAAGTGCCTTCACTTAAGTAGTATGATACAATATAAAATTATCGTAATAAACTTTATTATCTTTATGTACACATCTCTATAGGCTGAGCTATTAAAGCAGTTACTTTCATGGGTGATTTCCTAAATAGGAATCACAATGACAAATTTGTCAGAAACTATTTCTGCGGATATACAACTACGTGTGATTCTTGATTGCTTATCAGCACATCAAGGACAAGCACCTCAGCTCAATGCCTCAAGCACTAAGAGCATCCGCAATTTTCATTTTATAAGGGAAGAACGAAGTCCTAGCTGTAGTCTTTTTACACGTGGGGGTGATCCCTTTGTGCATGACTTCGGCACAGGGCAGACCTATAATTATATCTCTGTCTATGCAGAAGTATATGGAGTAAATACTTCAGTGGCTTTTCAAGAGATTCTCAAAAAGTATCTCCAGAACCAAGATTTTGAGAGAGAAGCCAAAATCTATACTGCTCCGAAAAATCAACCAAAGAAAAGTAACTCAAGTAGGAGGGAAGCAAGCCCAGAAATACAAGTAAGTCCACGCTTCAAAGATTTTGAGCTGGAGTATTTTAATGCGTATGGCATCCATGCCAAGCTGCTCCGTCAGTATGAGGTCTATGCCTTAAGAGGATATAAAAAGCTACAGTCTAAGCCAGGCAATCCAGTCTTTGCTTTTAAAATCTCTGAGGAATGTTACAAAATCTATCAACCACTTACCAAGAATAAAGCCTATAAATGGTTTTGGGTAGGGGAGAAGCCCCAAGAATTTTTGACCTATGGTCTGGCACAGCTTCCAGAGCAA
The DNA here is from genome assembly GCA_038248005.1 of Cytophagales bacterium. Lineage (GTDB taxonomy): Bacteria > Bacteroidota > Bacteroidia > Cytophagales > Microscillaceae > JAABSX01. Next base: position 1,645 of record JBBRUH010000588.1, read on the forward strand.
GGAAGTTTACTCTTCCTTACCGAAGGTTTAAAAGATGCACTTTCCATCCGTGCCAATACGCCTTTTGAAGCATTGGCTTTGGATAGTGCAAGTAATCTCCCTCCCAAAGAACTCATACAATCACTCAAGACTCGCTTTCAAAAAGTCATTGTCTGTTTTGATGCAGATGCTACAGGACGCAAGCAAGCTGAAAAACTTGCAAAAGAGTTTGGTTTGTATTCTACCCCTCCCATCCCCCCCTTTAATAAGGTGGGACGAAGGGGGGGGGGGAAAGACGTCTCCGACTTCTTCAGACTAGGGGCGGGGTTAGAAGATTTTAGGGCTTTGCCAATAGTGAGTTATCAAAGTCCTAAGATTTCCATCCAAAAATACCTTACCGAAGCAAAAGCACAGTCTGAGCTTTTTGGACATTTCAGGGCTAAAGGTGATCTGCTTTTGCCAGCACCTACAGGTTCGGGTAAAAATGAAGTGGTCAATCGCTTTATCAAAGATGAACTTACCAGAAACCCAGAAGCACGCTTTTTCAATGGCTTTCCTAATAATATCTCCGCAGAAGCCAAGACTAAAGAGTACTCCAATGCAGAAAATAACTTTAGTAAAATTGCTCTAGACATTGGTTTGCTAGATCAATACACTAGCCCAGAAGAACGCAAATTTATGGGTTCTTTCCCTGTAGTTAATTTTGTGTATAATTCTTTCTCACAGATAGAAACCTTGGTAGGGGAGGAGGATTACCTTTTCTTGGATGAATACCATAAATGGATTACACAAGGAGAGATAGCTCCACTAGCACAAATTCAAAATATATTAAATTCTAAAGCTCGTAAAGTATTCCTTTCAGGAACACCCTTTGAAAGTTTTGCTAAAGAATTTGGAGTACAAGCTTTGGAAATAGAACAAAAAGAAAAATCATCTGTACAGATTCAACTCATAGAACTTTACCACAAAAACAAACGCTCATTTAACCAAGCAGGAAAGAATGAACTCTACAATGTAGCTGCTGCCCAAGTGATAGAAAATATCCCAAGTAAAGAGTCTAAATTGCACCTCCTTTACCTCAATGACAGAGAAGCCTTAGAAAGACTAGCCAAAGTAGCTAGAGAAAAAGGCTTAGAAGCAGAAGTAATTTATAGTGAAGAAGAAATCAAGAAAAACTCAGAAGCCTGGCAATGCTTGGTAGAGGCAAAACCCATTCCGTTGCCCAAAAATTGTGGTAAAATACTATTAATGACTTCTTTGGTATATGATTCTCTTAACCTCAATAACCCCGCAGAGGAAATCGGAACTTTTGCTATTTTTGGAGAA
>JBBRUH010000589.1:0-2916 GCA_038248005.1 Cytophagales bacterium
AACCTCTTGATAGAATCAAGAACCTTGAAACAGCAGGTACAAAAATGGAGCTTATCCTGACTATTGAATTTCATAATCAAGAAATGGCACTTTTATGGGAAAAAACACTCCAAAAAACATTCAAACACCTCAACCTACACGGTGAATGGTTTTTACTCTCCCCAGCAGAAGTAGATTTACTCTGGAAAATCTCCGAAGCCTTTGAGGAATTTTATCAAATCAAAAAAGCCAAGTAACTCATTGGGAATGAGTACTTGTCTTTATAGTATCCAGGTATAGAAATACACTTTTTTTATGCCCTCATAAAAAAACCACATAAAGTTTTTATCTTCGTGTGGCAATATATTGTCTTACTAGAATCTAATTACACCAATTCCAAATTAAATTTTTCCTGCAAAATCTTACTGATACCTTCACGCAATGTGATTTGAGGTTTCCAGCCCATATTTTTGAGTCGGCTTACATCCATTAATTTACGAGGTGTGCCATCAGGTTTAGAGGTATCAAATCTTAATTCGCCTTTGTAGCCACTGAGTTCTTTGACGAGCAAAGCCAGATCTTTGATAGAAATATCTTCTCCTGTACCTATGTTTACAAAATCTCTCTCATTGTAGTTTTGCATCAAGAAGTAGCAAGCGTCTGCTAGGTCATCTACATTCAAAAACTCTCTCAATGGGCTACCTGTCCCCCAGACTTCTACCGACTCTTTACTTTCTTGGCGAGCCTCCACAAACTTGCGCATCAGTGCTGGAAGCACGTGTGAGTTTTGTAAGTCGTAGTTGTCATTTTCACCATAAAGATTAGTAGGCATTACAGAGATAAAATTACAGCCGTACTGGTCACGGTATGCTTCGCACATCTTGATACCCGCTATTTTGGCAAGTGCATAAGGTTCATTGGTAGATTCAAGCAAGCCCGTTAATAGATAATCTTCTTTGAGTGGCTGAGGAGCTAATTTAGGATAAATACAAGAAGATCCTAAGAACATCAGTTTTTTGACATTGTTGAGATATGCTTGATGGATTACATTGTTTTGAATCATCAAATTCTCATAAATAAAATCAGCTCTGTAAGTATTATTTGCCAAGATACCACCTACTTTGGCAGCAGCCAAGAATACATAATCGGGTTTTTCTTGTTCGAAAAAATCGGCTACAGCTTGCTGATTTCTGAGATCTAATTCTTTAGAAGTACGCACTACAAAGTTATTGAAGCCATCTTCTTGAAATCTACGGACAATAGCAGAACCTACCATTCCTCTGTGCCCAGCTACGTATATTTTACTGTTTTTTTCCATTATATATAAAATCTTGTAAGTCCCCTAACTCTTTTTTCAAAGGAAGGGGACTGATATTTATTGATTACTCGTGGTAGTTCATTATTTTATGACCACCTTCACGTAAATATTGGTCACGCTTAAAGAGTGCAACATCTGCCTTCATCATATCATTGACGAGCATAGGAAGATCATATTTAGGTTTCCAACCAAGTTTTTCTTGTGCTTTTGTAGGGTCTCCTATGAGCAACTCTACTTCGGTAGGTCTGAAATAACGCTTATCTACAGCTACTACTTGTTTGCCTACTTCCACTTGATATTCAGGATTATGACAAGCTACGACTACTCCTTTTTCATCTATACCTTCTCCACTAAAACCTACTTCTATGCCTACTTCATTGAAAGCCATTTTGACAAAATCACGCACCGTAGTAGTGATTCCAGTAGCTACTACAAAATCTTCTGGAGTTTCTTGCTGCAACATAAGATACATAGCCTCTACATAATCTTTGGCATGGCCCCAATCACGTTTAGCATCTAGGTTTCCTAGATAGACGTTCTCTTGTAAGCCTAGTGCGATTCTAGAAACAGCACGTGTAATTTTACGAGTTACAAAGGTTTCTCCTCTCAGTGGGCTTTCGTGGTTAAATAAGATACCATTGCAGGCATACATACCATAAGCCTCACGATAGTTTATGATAATCCAGTAGCCATACATTTTAGCTACGGCATAAGGTGAGCGAGGATAGAAAGGTGTAGTTTCACTTTGAGGTACTGCTTGCACTAACCCGTATAGCTCAGAAGTAGAGGCTTGATATATTTTAGTTTTTTTGGTCAATCCCAACAACCGCACTGCTTCTAAGATACGCAAAGTACCAAGTGCATCTACATTAGCAGTATATTCAGGAGCATCAAAACTTACCATGACGTGCGACATCGCACCAAGGTTATAAATCTCGTCAGGCTGGACTTCCTGAATAATACGAATGATATTGGTTGAGTCAGTTAGGTCGCCATAGTGTAAAATAAATCTAAGTTCTTTTTCGTGTGGGTCTTGATAAAGTCCATCAATACGGTCGGTATTAAAGAGTGAACTACGACGTTTGATACCATGCACGATGTATCCTTTGTTAAGTAATAATTCGGCAAGATAAGCACCATCTTGACCTGTGATACCTGTAATAAGTGCAACTTTTGACATAATGTTTACGGATTTTGATATATATGTTTATAAAAATGACTGTGCTATTGATGTAAGTTTTTGATAATAATTTTTATTTATAAAATCATTATTATACAAATCTCCTCTTTATTTGATGTAAGCTTTCATTTATTAAAGCTTATTCAAACATCAATGAATGTATGTTTTGATGTTTATCAAATATTTTACCACAAGATACGTATATTTTTGATAAATCCTTACATGCCAATATATGAAAGTAAATATTCATTTATTAGATAGATTTATTTTTATTATATCTTGTTAAAATACAATATAAAATTCTATTTTTGGTAGCGTTTGCTAAAAGGTTTAACGCAAATCTACAAAGTCTCCCCTAAGTATTCTGAATCTTTTTCTGACTTCGGCAGTGTATATACTTCCAGGGTATTTAAACAAATGATTTTTATAGACTTCTTCT
>JBBRUH010000590.1:0-2915 GCA_038248005.1 Cytophagales bacterium
ACCTGAGATTGAGAAGAGTTATGGTATTTTTATGGATAATACTTACCTCAGTCGCTTTAATTTTGGAGCATCTTCTGATCGTTTTTCTTATTTTCAGGCAGAAAATGGAGAGATGGATTATTATTTTATTCATGATGATAGCCCTGCCAAGGTTTTAGAAGCCTATACACACCTCACAGGTAGAATCTCTATGCCTCCCCTTTGGTCGCTTGGCTATCAGCAATGTCGCTATAGCTATTACCCAGATACCGAAGTGAAGCAAGTCGCACAGACTTTTAGAAGCAAGGACATCCCCGCTGATGTACTCTATCTTGATATTCATTATATGGAAAGATATAAGGTCTTTACTTGGGACAAAGAGCGTTTTCCAGACCCAGCCACGCTCTCCAAAGAACTAGCAGAAATGGGCTTTCATCTGGTGTTAATTCTTGACCCTGGTGTAAAAGTAGAAGAAGGGTATGAGGCGTATCAAGATGGAATCGATAAAGATGTATTTGTTAAATATCCTGATGGGACACTTTATCAAGGAGAAGTTTGGCCTAGTTGGAGTCATTTCCCTGATTTTACAAACCCAAGAGTACGTGATTGGTGGGGAGAAAAATACAAAGCATTGACAGATATCGGTATTCAAGGTTTTTGGAATGATATGAATGAACCCGCAGTCTGGGGTAAGCACTTCCCTGATATGATTGAGTTTGATTTTGATGGACAAAAAGCAACCCATAAAAAAGCCCACAATGTCTATGGAATGCAGATGGCTCGCAGTACCTTCGAAAACACCAAAAAATTACTAGGCAATCAACGCCCTTTCGTGCTGACAAGAGCAGGCTTTGCAGGAGTACAGCGTTATGCAGCCGTCTGGACAGGTGATAATGTATCTGAAGATGGACTTATGCTGAGTGATGTCAGGATTCTGAACAGCATGGGCTTAAGTGGCCTGGCATTTTCGGGCTATGATGTAGGAGGCTTTGTGGGAGAAGCCGATGCTTCCCTGTTTAAGCGATGGATTTCGATAGGTGCATTTGCTCCTTTTTATAGAGGACATACGATGATTAATAGCCGTGATACAGAGCCTTGGTCATTCGGAGAAGAAGGGGAAGACATCGCTAGAAACTATATCAAGTTACGCTATCGCTTGTTGCCCTATATTTATTCTTTATTTTATGAAGCTACACAGACAGGAATGCCTATTCAGCGAAGCCTTGTCTTTGATTATGCGTATGACCACCAGATTTATCAAGGTGATTTTCAAAATGAATATTTCTTTGGGCCTAGTGTTTTGGTCTGTGCAGTGAGTATTCAGCACCCTATCCAAAAAGTATATCTTCCTAAGGGTGAGTGGTTTGATTTATTTAATGACCAAAAACACCAAGGTAGCCAAATAGTAATGATAGAAACGCCTTTGGATAAATTACCTCTATTTATCAAAGCAGGTCAAATGCTCTTGATGCAATCTCCTATCAATCATACCAAAGAAAAACCGATTGATGTGCTTGAGTTACACGTTTATTTGGGTGGAGAAGGAAGCACTTTTGCCTATTATGAAGATGATGGCAGTAGCTATGATTTTCAGAAAGGAGCTTATTATAAGCGAAATATTTGCTATGATTCAGCCAACAAGACCATTCATTTTGAAGCCAAAGAAGGCAGCTTTGTGAGTAAATTTACCCAAGTAAAAATTTATTTTCACGGGGCAGAAGATTCAGAAATCAAAGCTGAGTATGGAGGAAAAAGCTTAGCAATAAGCAAAGAAGATTATTATTTTGTAGCACCCATTTCTAATTTTGATCCTTTTGAATACAATGAAGATTTTTCAAAAGTAGTCCAAGATCTTCCCTCAGTGCAGTTAGATTTATCAGAAGGTGATTTTGAAGTGAAATGGTAGTTATTAAGAAGTGAGTGATGAGTTATCTTATGATGGTTTTGATAATCAGTACTTTATAACAAGATTAAAGTGCAAGCTAATTTTTATCACCTACTTATTAATCATTAAAAGAGGATAATAGTACAAACCTACAAGCCCTTGATTTGTATCTCACAAACCGAAATCAAAAGTGTTTCTTGAAGACACAAGCACGGGAAAGAGTAAAATGGGAAGAGAAATAAAAAAGAGATAAGGCAAATCAAACTACCTTATCTCTTTATTTTTAACTGTGTAATTTAAGATTATTCTGTCCTCAATTTTACATTTTTGGCATCTACCTCAAAATCCAAAGGAACAATCTTATCACTTGATAGACTTTTTGCTTTTACACCTTTAAGACTTATCTTTAAATTTTTTCCATCAAACTTGACTACTGCTACTCCACCAGAAGCCAAATTATAAGAATCTGTTGCATTGTTGGTATTGACAATCATCATACTGCATAGATTTTCTGCTTTACCTGCCTCAAAACTTTCATTATTAGTTTTGTATGAACCATCTAATGTTTTAGAAGCGTTTTTATCTACAATACTTATCTGAAAAGAAAATCCTTTGCCATAGTCTGCTCTAGTAAAAGTCAGCTTGGTATGAGTGAACTTTTTTCCATCTCCATCTTCAAGTGTTTCTTCTTTAAGAGTAACACTCATTGCGTCAGCCTCTTTTTCGAAGGTATTTGCATTTTCGCCAAGCTTATATTGCCAAGAAAAAGAACTTTCTTCATTACCTGCTTCTTCGGTTGATTTTTCAGGAGAAGTTTCTGCATTTGCAGATTGTTCAGTTTGACTCTCTTTGTTGTTAGAGCAGGCCGCTAAATAAAAGCATAGCCATAAAATAGATACAGGGATTAATTTCATACACAAAATAAAGTTTTAGACTTTGGACATAATTTTTTCAGGAAATATTAGAAAAGACAGATACTTCTTTTTATTTTTAATGTATGAAGAAAAAAAACAAAATTTAGAAAGTATCTGTCAAGGTCTTTTATCATTAG
>JBBRUH010000591.1:0-2909 GCA_038248005.1 Cytophagales bacterium
ACTACACTTTTAGCCTCTAAATAGCTACAACTTGCCATCAATAAATTCATAAAGGCTTTCGCTCGTGAAAACCCTAATGATAAAAGACCTTGACAGATACTTTCTAAATTTTGTTTTTTTTCTTCATACATTAAAAATAAAAAGAAGTATCTGTCTTTTCTAATAATTTCTGAAAAAATTATGTCCAAAGTCTAAAAAATATTCTTGCCAAAAGATAGAAGAACATCTTCCATTTAGAGTTAAAAAACATCAATCAGTTTTGCTAAAAAAATAGGTGAAAGTGATATGCAATTAAAAATTAATAAGGTTGACCAGATTTGATGATTATTCCACTGATTTGTTGAGCAGCTATTTTGAGATTGGTAATCATTTCCTTTTTGTAAGCTGGTAGAATATAAAAACTGAACTTATCACTAAAGACCTTGCCCTGCTACTCACACTCCAGAGCAATGTATAGAAGAATTAGAGAATGAAAGCAATCAGATAACAATATAACTTTCCGACTTAGTTCAAGCAAAACACTCATATCAGATTATTACAATAATCCATCACTCATAACTCATCTTTCACTAAGTCTTAATCCCTATCACTAAGATATCATCTGTCTGAGCTTGGTCTCCTTGCCATTGCATTAGCTCTTCTTCTAAGATGATTTTTTGCTCTTTCATGGGCAATGAGCTAATCCTGAGGAGTAATTCTCTAAAGCTTTTTTTATAGTATTTACGTCCTTCTTCTCCCCCAAACTGGTCTTGAAAACCATCTGTAAAGATATAAAAAGTATCCCCAGGGAGATAGTCTATGGAGTGAGATTCAAATTTTTTCTTTGTTTTATATTGGGTGCTGCCAATAGGAAACTTTGCACCTCTGACTTGGTGCATCTCTCCATCTCTGACATAGTAAAGCGGATTATTAGCTCCTGCAAAAGTAACTATGTGGTTTTCATCATCAAAAATGAGCATAGCGATGTCCATCCCGTCATTGACATTATGCTGGCGAAGTTTCATAAGTAGCTTTCTGTCTAACACAGAGAGAATACGGCTTGGATTGGTTACTTTATTTTCATTGATAATCTCATCTAAGAGTGCATTACCCATCACAGTCATAAACGCTCCTGGGATGCCATGTCCAGTACAATCTGCTGCTGCAATGATTTTGAAATAGATAGACTGCCTGTCATCTGTTCCTTTAATAGTCCCTAGTCTTTTTACTTCTGTGTACCAATAAAAATCACCCGAAACGATGTCTTTAGGCTTTATCAAGATAAATGATTCTTTAAAATTAGAGCTTACTGCATCTTCATTGCCTATGATTGCTTTTTGGATGCGGCTGGCATAGTTGATACTTGCCGTAATATTTTTATTTTTCTTCTCTATAATAGCCGTTTTTCGGATAATTTCATCCTTCTGATTTTGAAGCTCTATATTTTTTAGGCTAATCTCTTGTGTACGTTTCTCTACTCTATCCTCAAGGTCTGCCGTAAAATCTTCAATAGCTGTAAATGAGCGTGCATATCGGATAGAAAGAACAATAGCTTGTGTAAATGTAAAGATTAAAAATCCTAGTGAAATCCATCTGCCAGTATTAAGAATATGTGCTGTATATAGTAAATCATTGACGAGCGTGCCTGCAAAAATAACAAAGCCTAAGAGAAATACTTTTGCAGCTTCACGCTGCTTAGATACTGCTAAAATAAGTGCATAAAATACATAAATACCTACCGAAAGCATCAAAACTTGCATGACGTTTAGTGAATAAGAAAAAATACTTACGGGAGTGAGTAAAACAAAAGCAGCAAAAGTAAAACCTATCCAACGCACTGCTAGCATCACTTTGCGTGAGAACTCTTTGGGATAGACCGAGCAAAAAAACATAATATAAAATGAGAAACCCAAATAGACTGTCAGGTATTCAGCTCTGATAGCTAGTTCCCAGGGAATCTCAGGAAATAAATAAAGCAAATATCGCTCATCTGTAATTAAGGTATGCACCACAAAAAGCAAGCTGACTATACTAAAATATAATACTGAGCGATCTTGCTTGCGAAAAGCATAAATTCCTAAATGATAAAAAGCCATTATCAAAAGACAACCCACCAAAAGCAAGTCAATTGCTATGAGCCTATCACGACTAATCTGAATTCTTTTAGATTCGCCAAATTGTATGCTATGCCAAAAGCCCCCATTTCGATGGTGAAAGTTAGCTACCTGAATACTAATCTCTAAGGTATCACTTGTATTTTCAAATTGTACTACTAGAGGTAAAGTATAAGGTTTGGTGCTTTTTTCATCCTTCCCTACTTCTCCACTTTGAGCTATTTTTTGTCCATTGACATACATCTCATAAGCAGTCCCAAAAGATAGCATTTTAAAGGCAAGTTTTGGTCTCTCAGAAGGCAATATTATTTTTAATTGATAGGTAGCATAGCCATAAGAACTTTTCTTAGAATTAGAAGGGTAATTATCCCAAAAAGAGGGTACATTTACAAACTCTGTAGGGTTTACATCTTTTGCAGTAGTAAACAGTTCATCCCAATAGAATGCCCACTCACCATCTAAATCTATAATTCCATCTTTTTCAATATCCCAAGACTTGAGATTAAGCTCACCCTTTTTTGCTAAAAAGTTATTTGTAGGAGTAGTCCATTGTCCCTGACAACTAAATAGAGTTCCTATCAGCAAAAAAAGAAAAATGATATGTCCTTTTGGTTTCAATATATTGTTTGAAGTTATGGTTATGCCTAAGCTGACCACCACGATTTTAATAAATAGTTATTCACGCTTCTAGTTACGTAAAATTAGTAAAAATCATACCACATCCAAGAAAAATAAAAATTTTGATTAAAATTAATCACTAAATATAGCCTTTTAACTTACATCTTCTATTAACTCATATCAAAACAACTTAATATA
>JBBRUH010000592.1:0-2897 GCA_038248005.1 Cytophagales bacterium
TAAAGAACTTCTAGATGTTTTAGACTTTCCAAGTCTGCCAGACTTGGAAAGTCTAATATCTTAATCCTCAAAATTCAACTAAAATTAATTGTCAAATGAACCAGCTATAAATCCTGACTTGTAAGAGTTACAAATATCAACTAACAAAGTTCAATACTATTTCACCAAAAAAGTTACTTCAAATACTATATTAACAGTTTCTTAGGATATAGCTTATTCAAAGTTTAGTTGTTTTGTGGAAAATATGCCTCAAAATAAAGGATATATGCTAAAAAAGCTACTTATTATCTTATTTTTTAATCTTTCTTTTATCTTATTACCTTTCTTTTCTTTTGCCCAAAATAAATTTATCCCTATAAAATCATATAATTTTGGGATAACAAAGACAAATGAAAAACCTTCTATTGATGGAGAATTAGATGATAAAATCTGGGAAGATGCTGAAAAAATAGATAATTTTTATCAGAACTTTCCCTTTGATACTTCTTATGCCCTTAGTCGGACAGAAGCACAGATGAGTTTTGATGATAATTTTTTGTATTTGTCTTTTACCTGTTATGATGATTTGGAGGGAGATTACATAGTGCAATCACTCAGACGTGATTTTGATGGTGGAAGCAATGATTTCGTAACCATGTATCTCGATCCTTTTGGAGATGGGACCAATGGTTTTACTTTTGGCATTACTCCCCTAGGCGTAGTGCGTGAGGCTTTGATTTTTAATGGAGATAACATAGACAATACTTGGGATAATCGCTGGGTAGGTGCTGCTAAAGTGCATCAAGGAAAGTGGACTGCTGAAATGGCTATTCCTTTTACTACTTTACGTTATAAGGCTGGCAGCAAACAATGGAAAATCAATTTTGCTCGCATAGACCGTAAACGCAATGAACTCTCTAGCTGGGTGCCTGTGCCACGTAACTTTCAGTTACAGACACTCTCCTTTACGGGTAATATGAATTGGTCAGAAAGCCCTCCCAAGCCAGGTGTCAATATTGCCTTGATTCCTTATATCAGTGGGCAAGGAACTCGCAATTATTTGGCTGATAACTCTTCTAATCAATACGATGCAGGCTTTGGGGCAGACATGAAAATAGCCATTAGCTCCTCTCTTAATCTAGATTTGACGATTAATCCTGATTTTTCGCAAGTAGAAGTAGATCAACAAGTAACCAATCTCAGTCGATTTGAGATTTTTTTTCCTGAACGAAGGCAGTTTTTTGTAGAAAATAGTGATTTGTTTTCTCGCTTTGGTTTTAGCCGTATTCGTCCTTTTTTCTCTAGAAGAATAGGCATTGGCAGAGATACCACCACAGGACAGATTGTCCAAAATCCTATTATTTATGGGGCAAGATTAAGTGGAAAGCTAAATAAAAACTGGCGTATTGGGTTTCTGAATATGCAAACTGCTCGAGACCAAGCATCAGGCATAGAAGGGCAAAATTATACTGTAGCAGCCGTTCAAAGGCAAGTCTTTGGTCGGTCTAATATTGGGCTAATCTTCGTTAATAGACAAACTACCTCAGGAGAAAATGATGATTTTAGCTTTAATATCCCTGATTATAACCGTGTAGTGGGGATTGATTATAACTTACTTTCTAAAGACAATAAGTGGTCTGGAAAGTTATTTTATCATCAGGCTTTCACCCCCGAAAAACTATCTGAACAATATGCTCACGCCTCTTTTTTGAGTTATTCTACCCGCAAATTTGAGATAGCCTGGAACCATGAGTATGTAGGCAAAAATTACAATGCACAAGTAGGTTTTGTGCCTCGTCGAAATCATTGGCGGATAGAACCCTTTATGAGTTATCGTTTCTTTCCTAAGAAAGAAGGTGCTAAAGTAAATAATCACGGGCCTACTCTCTACTCCAATAACTTTTGGGATGATAAAGGAAAATTGACTGATCAATCTCTCCAACTTAGTTACAGAGTCAATTTTAACAATACTGTAGGCTTTGAAGCCAATGTAGAGCAATCTTATCTTCGTCTGTTCTCTGATTTTGACCCTACCAATACAGATGGCTTAAAGCTTCTGACAGGAACTGATTACCAAATACTCAACTTCTCGGCTGGCTATAATTCTGATATTCGTAAGCTATTCTCTTATGAGGTTTTTGGTAATTATGGAGGATACTTTAATGGAAATATTATGGGAGCTTATGTAGGACTTAACTACCGCATACAGCCTATTGGAAGTATTTCTTTGCAGATAGACTATAACCAAATTAGACTTCCTGAGCCTTACTCAAGTGCTGATTTTTGGCTGATAGGCCCTCGATTTGAGTTTGCATTTACTAAGAGCTTTTTCTTTAATCTCTTTACCCAATACAATACACAGGCTAATAATATAAATCTCAATGCACGTCTTCAGTGGAGATTTAAGCCCGTTTCTGATTTATTTATTGTCTATTCTGATAACTATTTCCCCGAAAACCTAAAAGTAAAAAATCGTGCATTGGTGATGAAACTCACTTATTGGTTGAATATCTAGGAAATTAGATTGAAAATCTTATTCTCTGAAGACGGGATTACAAATCCCGACTGGGGCGTTCTGAGATGAAATCAGACAACACTAAAAAGAGTCTTCGTGATAGGGGAATTGTTCTAGAAACATCTTTACCTCTTTTTTTCAGAGATTTCAGCTTTAAGAGTCTGCTTCTAAAATCAAAATTTGAGTATTTTAGATCAATCACCTCAGAAACTCTCAGTCCTGCATCGAGCATTAAAAAAAACTGCAAGCGATTTTGTATTAGGAAATTAGATTGAAAATCTTATTCTCTGAAGACGGGATTACAAATCCCGACTAGCTGGGCTAGCTGGGTGAAAACGCTTGAAGTTTAACAATAAAGAACTTCTAGGTGTTTTAGACTTTCCAAGTCTAGCAGACTTGGAAA
>JBBRUH010000593.1:0-2897 GCA_038248005.1 Cytophagales bacterium
ATAGGATATAGGATATAGGATATAGGATATAGGATATAGGATATAGGATATAGGATATAGGATATAGGATATAGGATATGCAATATAGGATATAAGATATGAAATATAGAATATAAAATATGCAATATAGAATATAAGATATGCAATATGAAATATAGGATATAAGATATGAAATATGAAATATGAAATATGAAATATGCAATATGAAATATGAAGAACTGTTATTTGATTTTCGTATTATTCACAAAATCTTTCAGATAAAAAGGCTCAAAATAAGCTAAATCTTCAAAGCTGTTTGATTGGTATTTTTGATAGGCTAATTCCCCCACAGCATTTGCCTTCGGATAAATATTTTCTATAAAAAAAGCATTTTTATTTTTCTCTAACAAAGAGCGACATTTCTCCGCACCATCCCCAAAAAAAAGCATTTTATGATGGACTAAAATATCCTCAAAAGAATGTTCATCTATAATTTTGGCTTCCGTGGCTTGCACTTCCTTTAAATCTGATTGATAGATAGCACAATACACTTCCATACGCCGAGCATCAAGCATAGGGCATAGATAAATAGCCTCACTTTGGGTCTGTGTTATTTGCTTTGCGAGGGCATCTAAGGTATTGACAGAAAGCAAAGGAATATCCAAAGCAAAACATAAACCTTTGGCAGTAGAAGTGCCAATCCGCAAGCCTGTATAAGAACCAGGCCCCTTAGAAACCGCAATGGCTTTTAAGTCTGATAACTGACACTGAGCTACTTTTAAGACCTGCTCTATCATAGGCTTGAGCATCTTAGAATGGCTTTGAGATTTATATAAATTGGCTTCTGCCAATAATTTACCCTCTTGGTGGAGGGCAACCGAACATGCAGAAGTAGCAGTTTCTATGCTTAAAATCATGGATATTTTTTTAACGTCTTTCTGAGTCAAAGATAAGTAGAAGAATCTTGTATTGCCCAAAAATAAAAAAAGAGTCGTATTTTTACATTAAATTATTCACAAAACTTCAAAAAAACGCTCCGTAGAGCTTGATAATATATGGCAATTCGTTCACTACTAAGTATCCCTTTGGCAAGTTATATTCATATCCAAAACCAAGCTTGGAAACAAAGACCTGCTGAATTTCAGCTCAAAATTATGCAAGCCATCACCAAAAAAGCTAAAGATACTGTTTTTGGGAAAGACCATGACTTTGCTGGCATCAAAACCTATGAAGATTTTAAAGCCCGTGTGCCTATAAGAGATTATGAAGCCCTCAAACCTTATGTGGAGCAAATCACAAAAGAAGGTAAAAGCGATGTGCTTTGGCCTAGGTTGCCTGCGTATTTTGCCAAAACTTCGGGTACTACCTCTGGCACTAAATACATCCCGATTAGCCAAGATTCTATTCCTAATCATATCAACTCTGCTCGCAATGCCTTGCTCGCTTATGTACATGAAGTAGGCACTGGAAGATTTTTAGATAAAAGCCTTATTTTTCTATCAGGAAGCCCTGTGCTTGATAAAACTGGACCTGCTCAAGTACTCACTGGAAGACTTTCGGGGATGGTCAATCACCACGTACCAGCCTATCTACGCACCAACCAAAAGCCAACTTATGAAACCAACTGCATAGAAGATTGGGAAGAAAAGCTAGAGCAAGTCATCAATGAAACCATAGATGCACAGATGTCGCTCATTTCGGGGATTCCGCCATGGGTGCAGATGTATTTTGATAAAATCGTAGAGCGAACAGGCAAACCTATCAAGGATGTTTTTCCAGATTTTTCACTCTTTGTGTATGGAGGGGTAAACTTTGAGCCTTACCGTAAAAAATTATTTGATACCATCGGCAAGGTCATTCCTTCTATTGAGACTTATCCTTCTTCGGAGGGCTTTATTGCTTACCAAGATTCGCAAGTAGAGCCGGGGCTTTTACTTTTGGCAAATAGTGGTATTTTCTTTGAGTTTATTCCTGTGGAAGAGTTTTTTGATGAAAACCCTACAAGGCTGCACATAGGCGAGGTAGAACTGAATAAAAATTATGCCCTAGTGATTAATTCTAATGCAGGTCTTTGGGGTTATTCCATTGGTGATACGGTCAAGTTTATCTCTAATCAGCCTTATCGTTTGGTGGTCACGGGACGAATCAAGCATTTTATTTCGGCTTTTGGGGAGCATGTGATTGGAGAGGAAGTAGAGAAAGCCATGCAACATGCACTTTCGCAGTTTCCTGAGGTGTCTATCTCGGAGTTTACGGTAGCCCCTCAAGTTACCCCCGTTGAGGGAGGTTTGCCTTACCATGAGTGGCTCATTGCCTTTGAGAAAATGCCCAAAGAACTAGAAAAATTTGCCTTGTGCTTAGATGCCAAACTATGCCATCTGAATAGCTATTATGATGATTTAATCACAGGAAATATTCTCAGGACACTGAAAATCAAGCCATTAAATGCAGATGCCTTTCAGCAATATATGAAATCTATCGGTAAGCTAGGAGGACAAAATAAAGTACCTCGCCTCTCCAATGACCGCAAAATAGCTGATGAATTGTAGCGTCCCTCTTCTGTACCGTCCCTCTTCAGGGGACGTGTGAGCGGCAAGTGTTTACCATCACTCAATGCCTAAGCTTTCTCGCCTTACTCTCCTACTATTTTTTGGATTTCATCAGAATTCCCGTAATCCAATTTTGCTAAGAAATCAAAAATCTCAGACGGAATTGTCTTAAAAGGATTTTTCGGAGCAGACGAAATAAGTTAAATTTTTCAATTCTGCAATTTCCTTGGGCAAGGCAGTGAGTTGATTTTCGGAGCGATTGAAGGTTGTTAAATTTTTCCATTCCCCTAGTCGC
The DNA here is from genome assembly GCA_038248005.1 of Cytophagales bacterium. GTDB lineage: Bacteria > Bacteroidota > Bacteroidia > Cytophagales > Microscillaceae > JAABSX01. Next base: position 2,824 of record JBBRUH010000593.1, read on the forward strand.
AAGTGTATGTATAAAAGGTGAGGAATGTTTCAAGTGTTGGCGATAGCCGCAAACTGATCTGACGGGTCTCCCTC
>JBBRUH010000594.1:0-2896 GCA_038248005.1 Cytophagales bacterium
AAGTTTTCTTGATTATACCATTCTACTCCACCTCCTTTTTGGCTGATGACATTGGGTGAGACACCAGTTTTTAGACTTACTACTTTCCATTCTGAGTTTTCAGAGTTATCGATAGTATATAGAAGTAGAGCTCCATCACCACTTAAGTCTGTATCTGTCCATATTTTTAGATTAATCATCGGATTAGGCAAAGCACTTATATCAAAACAAGGGCTTTCGATATATGACTTCTCATTGGTATTATAAGTGTTCATTGAATTTTGAGTAATCAATACTTCATTTGTACCCAAGGTATTTTGTATATTGTTATTAGGAGGAAGTATTCTTTGCCAGCTAGAGTTAATGCCTCCACTAATCCAGTTTTCATCCCCATTATCAAAATTTTCTACATAGGAATTATTAACAGCATCAAGGGTGATAGACGGAAAAATATTAATTGTTTTAGTGATGCTTGTACTACATCCATTAATTGTATTTATAACTAACTCTACTTGATAAGAGCCAAAATCAGGGTAAGTATGTGAAGTATTACCTGAGTTAGTACTAAATGGAATTGTTACTTCTGTGCCATCACCAAATCTCCAAATGACATCATTAATCATATTCATAGTGGGATTACTTGCTTGCATTGCAGAGGTATTAATAAAATTGGGTGTCAAGTCACAGATGTTATTAAACGTAAAAGTTGAAATTGGAAGTGCGTGAATTTGCACTGCTCTTTCATTATCTACTGAACATTGAGTTAGGGTATTAGTAACTGTAAGACGGACTTGATATAATCCAGGTGATCCAAAAGAAATCACAGGATTTTGTTCAATAGAAAAAGGTGCATTGTTGATAGTCCAATTATAAGCTAAATTTGGACTGTTATCAATAGCTGTAAATTCCGTAGTTTCTCCAAAGCAAGTATTGATAAAGTCAAAATCTGTAGAAGGTATTGGGTTAATGGTAATCGTTTTGGTATCAGTACTAATACAATCAAAAGTATTTTCATATTCATAGACAAGCGTGTAATCTTGAGGTGTAAGCAAGGTAGGTCGTAGTTCTGTGACAACACTGCCATTCAGCCTAAAAACACCTCCTGCAGGCTCTGCAAAATTACTTAGATTGACTATAACAGGATTATTGACACAATAAGTGGTTGTGAGGTTAGGAGAAATCATAGAAGGAGTAGGTCTTCCAATTTCTATATTTTGTGAAATCCAAACTATATCATTGAGAATAATAGGGAATCCAAAAAATGCAAAATATATCTGAAAATCTACAATTACTTGTATGTTATATACACCTTCTCCTAGTGTAGTTGTATTAATAGCACCACCTCTGGTGGTACTAATGAGTGTCCCATTATCAAATTGTATTCTCTTAAAAGTAGCCCTAGTTTCAGTAGGTCCAGGTGCAGGTCGAGTATTATCAATATCAGCCCATGTATTATTTCCGATAGAGAAATTAATCGCACCTACATCTACACAAACTTTACTAGGAAGATTATCAAAAGGAGAATCTGATATTAATATGTTATCAGTTGTAACTTCTGTCCCATTAATTGTAACCCCTACAAATACTCTATCTTGTAAAGCTGCTCGTATTTTTAAAGTATTATTATTTATAATGGCAGCAACCCCATTAATCATATCTCCATTTACTATGTTAGTGATAGTTGTACCTCCAAATCCACTCCACTGAAATCTATAATTAGTAACTCCATTAAGTGGCAATGCTGTAAATATAATATCTTTAGTGGGTGTATTAATGACTAAAGATTGTTGATTGGTATTAGGGTTACCATCTAAATCATTGGTAGCAGTTACACCCTCTGCCACTAGAAATATATCTGGAGAAGCGTCATCATCTTGAATCGTTCCAGTAGCAGTAGCTGTTGTGATAGATGCACCCATAACAGTAGAAAGTGTAACAGCAAAGCCTTCATTTGGTTCTGTAGTAGTATCTCCTGATACATTGACAGTAATGGTTCTTGTAGCTACTCCAATTGCAAAAGTAAGTGTGCCAGCAGGAAAAGTAGGTCCTGCAAAATCTGCATTGTTTGCTGGATTAGTGCCACTACCCGTTACTGCCCAATTTACTGTAGTTACTGCAGTAAGGTTTCCATCTCTTACTACTGTGAAGGTAAATGGAGTATTGCCTGCATCACCCTCAGGTTGATTGGCATTTGTAGCTGAGATACTAAGAGTAGGAGGTGAATCATCATTCTGAATGTTACCAAGGGCTGTTGCTGTAGTGATGGTTGCATCGAAAGGAGCAGATAGAGTAACTGTGAATCCATTGTCTAATTCTATGTTCAAGTCTCCGTTTACATTGACTGTTATTATCTGAGTAGCCACACCAGTTGAAAAGGTTAGAGTCGCACCAGGGAATGCCCCTCCAGTAAAATCGGTAGCAATAGCTGCATTAGCTCCGCTACCGATTACTGCCCAAGAGACAGTACTCGCACCAGCAAGATTACCTGTGCGGGTTACTGTAAAAGTAAAAGGAGTATTACCAGCATTACCCTCAGGTTTATTAGCATCTGTGGCTGCAATTGCGAGTGTTGGGAAAGAATCATCATTCTGGATTACACCATTGGCAGCAGCCGTAGTGATGGTTGCTCCTATAGCGGCAGAAAGCGTAACTGTAAAACCCTCATTAGGCTCTACTATAGCGTCTCCTAATACATTGATAGTAATTACTTGTGTGGTCTCAGTAGCTGCAAAGGTAACTGTCCCAATAGGGAGTGTTCCGCCTTGAAAGTCAGCAGCATTAGACCCATTGCCTGTTACTGTATAAGTAGCAGAACTAACACCAGCAAGATTACCTGTGCGGGTTACTGTAAAAGTAAAAGGAGTATTACCAGCATTACCCTCAGGTTTATTAGCATCTGTGGCTGCAATTGCGAGTG
>JBBRUH010000595.1:0-2878 GCA_038248005.1 Cytophagales bacterium
CACAAACCACTACTAAGCTATTCCCGTGGTTTGTGTCTCCACAAACCACTACTAAGCTATTCCCGTGGTTTGTGTCTCCACAAACCACTACTAAGCTATCAAATCCATTTTAGTAATCATTTCTTTGATATGTTGCTTTGCTCCAAATAGATTATCATACGCCGTAGCGATTTGATGGTTTTGGTCTATCAAATAAGTAATCCTCTTTGTCATTCCTATCAAAGGCACTTGTGCTTTGTAGGCTTTTGAAACTTTGCCATCTTCATCTGCTAATAATTCAAAAGGTAATTCATTGGCTTTTTTGAAGCGAAGATGAGTAGCCACGCTATCTCTACTAATGCCGATTACTTCTATGCCCATATCTGCAAAATGAGCAATGTTATCTCTAAAATCACAGGCTTCTGCCGTACAGACAGAGGTGAAGTCTTTGGGATAAAAATATAAAATACAAGCCTTTTCTGCCATATCTTTTGACAGTGTAAAGTTTTTTCCTGAGGTAGAAGCTACCGTAAAATCGGGAGCTTTAGAGCCAATACTTAGTGCCATAATTTTAATGTTTTTTAATAAAAAAGAATGTTTCTAATTTGTGAGTACCTGTCAAAACTATATCATAAGTGCATAAAGACATGAAATCACTTATCTCAAGTTTTGACAAGAACATAAAACAAACACTATCCTATAAGTGAATGTTTTTTGAATCTACATTTGAAGAATGAAATTAGCTTTCGGTTACATAAGAAAATCCGAGACAACTTTAATGGTAAATGTATTTCATTTAAAAATGAGAAGGATTTACTTCAAAGTTTATAGCTTTTTTAACTTTGGATTTTAAAAAAGTCAGTTAAATAAGCCCAGGCTTTAGGACGATGAGCAAAATAAGCTATCAAATCTTGATTACTCACCTGTCTTTTTTCTATTCTAATCAGTTCTTGCTCATTAAAAAGTTCTTTAGAAACAACGAAAAGTATCTTTTGAAGACCTTGTTTGATAATTTTGGTAATAAAGGAGGTTGTAAAGTGATTTTGTGATAAAGGGAATTTTGAATCATCTAAGTCAAAAATCCAGCTACGGATTTGATGTTTGTCAGTAATCAGCAAAGCTTTCTCTAAGGCAAGTCTAAAGTCTGTCGGCTCAATAATTCCCTCACAGACCAATAAAAGACAATATCTTTTCTCTTCATAGAGTAACTCTACCTGCCCTTGTTTGAAATACAAGATTAATTCACGAGATAAGTTAGGGTCATTACTTGGTGAAAAATCAGGGTCTTTTGGGGTGTCTTTCAAGATAGATTATCATTTTTTATCAAATCTATTCCTTTTTTTGACTTTTACCAAGTTTTCAAATTATCTTAGGTTTTATTTTCAAAATTATAAATTTTGATATACTTTGCTTCAGTTTTAGATTTAAAGGCATCATTTTTAATATAAATCAATAAAAGCTTTTAAAGCAAGAAGCGAGATGATAGAAGTAGGATGTGAGAATTGAGAATCTTAATACTGCTATATCATACTGTTATTTGACACTGAAATATGATGATGTTATATGATACTGAAATATAATATTTATTTATACTTTAATTTAAAAGACTTTCAAATTTTTATAAATATACCTATATGTCAAAGAAGACGCGTAAGAAAAAGTTCACTGATTCTTCAGAGGAACGTATTCTGAGTGAAGTAAAGATTTCGGTAATGGATTATAGTCCTGAGCATATCGTTGAAAAAGAAATCATAGATGTACGTGAAAGCTATGATTACCGTGAAAAACACAACGTAACTTGGATAAATATAGACGGAGTGCATGATGGGCAAGTCATCAAAACCATAGGGCTATATTATAACCTTCACCCCTTGCTTCAAGAAGATATCACAGATACAGAACAAAGACCCAAAGTGGATTTTTATGAAGATAATATTTTTGTAGTCTTACAGATGTTGAGCTATGATGATAAGGCTCAAAGAGTGGAAAATGAGCAAGTAAGCCTTGTACTTGGTGAAGATTATGTAATTTCTTTTCAGGGTGATGTAGAGGGAGATGTCTTTGAGACGGTTAGACAAAGATTGAGAGCTAAAAATAAGGGTAAACTCCGTAACTCGGGTGCTGCCTATCTTTTTTATTTGCTAGTGGATACGATTGTGGATAATTATTTTTTGGTGCTTGAGAGAGTTGCCGAAAACTTAGAAGCACTAGAAGAGAATATCATAGACAATGACATAAACCATGACCCTACCCGAGATTTGTATGATCTTAAAAGACAACTGAACATGGTGCGAAAGTCTGTGCGTCCTATGCGTGAGATTGTGGCACAACTCATTAGAGAAGAGGCTAAATTTTTGGCTTCTGATAATTTGTATCTGAGAGACTTATATGATCATGTGGTGCAAGTGATTGACAATACAGAATCATACATAGAGCTTTCTTCCAGTCTTTTAGACCTACATTTGAGCATTATAGGCAATAAGACAAATGATGTTATGAAGGTCTTGACCATTTTCTCTACGATTTTTATGCCACTTACTTTTATTGTGGGAGTCTATGGGATGAATTTTAAATATATGCCCGAATTAGAAAGTAAGTCCGCCTACTTTATAGTCTGGGGTGTAATGATAGTCATTACTATTTTTATTTATATCTTCTTTAAACGCAAAAAATGGCTTTGAATAAGAGATGAGCTATGAGTTTTTTAGGCACACTAAATCTGATAATTATTCTGAGGCTATTAAGGTATTGAGGTATGACCGTTGGTCAAGTCAATTAAGAATTAATAACTGGCATAGCTCCAACAACTGTATAAAATAGCCTGAAAGGCTTGAACATTAAAACTGGGGCATCGCCCCAAGCTACTTGGTCAGACTTAATTTTTTTTATATAAAGAAAA
>JBBRUH010000596.1:0-2873 GCA_038248005.1 Cytophagales bacterium
GGAATCATTTCCTCAGTATTTTCAGCCTGATATATCACTCGTCCATCAGGCCCACAGATGAGAGACCTACCGCTTCCGCCTGAATCTAAGCCATTGATATCAAATACATAACATTGATTGCAAGCAGCTGTAGCTCTTATGATAGAAAGCTCTATATCTCTATCAATAGTGCCTGTAAGGGTAGGGTGTAAGATTACTTCTGCACCCATCATTGCCAAAGTACGTGAAGTCTCTGGAAACCACATATCATAGCAAATAGACACTCCAAAACGCCCTACTTCGGGCACATCAAACACACAAAACTCATTTCCTTCTGATACACCTACTTCATAAGGCAAAAAAGGAAACATCTTGCTGTAGCGTTTTACTATTTCCCCGTCAGGATTAATGATAGAGGCCGTATTATAGACTTTATCATCTCTTTTTTCAAACATAGACCCTGGCAGAAGCCATATCCTATGTTTTTTTGCCATTTTAGCAAATTCTGCCTCAAATTTTTCTAGACTTGTGGTAGCATAATGAGTTAGGGGTCCTCTTATACAAAGCTCACTAAAGATAATCATATCCACCCAAGGATAGATAGACATCAATACATCTATCTTAAATTTCATCATTTCTAAATTACTGTAAGCAGCTGAGACCTTCATTTGAATGCCTGCTACTGAAAAATAGCTCATATTATTGTATTTGATTAAAAAAATAGAAAGTTGCTAATATTAACAGTAGCAACTCTCAAAGAGTTTAGTGATTACCTAAATTAAGCAATGACACTTTCCATGAGTTTTTCAAACTCTTCTGTGATGATTCCTAAGCCTTTTTCCAATAATTCATCAGGAATCGTCAGAGGACTTAGTATTCTGATTACATTTTTATAGGTACCTGCACTAATGATAATTGTATTGCGTTTGGCACAGTTACCAAGTAATTTAGCACATAATTCTGAATTGGGGCGTGAAGAATCTCCATCGTGTACTAGCTCAAAAGCCACCATAGCACCCAAGCCACGAACATCACCTATTACTTCAGGGTATTTTTCTTGAAGGCTTTCAAAGGCTTGCATGCACTTTTCACCTACTTCTATTCCTCTTTGATTGAGGTTGTTTTCTTCCATAAATTTGATAGTAGCTATAGATGCCGCACAACAAACAGGGTTTCCTAGATAAGTTCCTCCTATAGTGCCAGGCTGTGCTGCATCCATAATGTCTGCTCTTCCCACTACTGCCCCAATAGGCATACCCGAACCCATAGATTTAGCCCATGTAGAGATGTCTGGTGTGATGCCATAATGCTCATACGCAGACCATTTACCTGTGCGACAAAAGCCTGATTGTACCTCATCAATGATAAGCACGATACCAAACTCATCACAAATTTTGCGTAATCCTTGTGCATATCCTTTAGGACAAATCACAAAACCACCCTCTCCTTGTACAAGTTCTATGATAACAGCGGCTACTTGGCTCACATCTACCATCTGATGCAAGGTTTTGTGAAAGCGATAAAGTTCTCTTTCTACAAAAGCATCTTCATCTAAGCCTTGATGATTTTTATAAAAATTAGGATAGGGAATACGGTAAACCTCAGGAGCATAAGGCCCACAACCTACCTTATAAGCTACTTTTGAAGTGAGAGACATTGCCATCATACTTCTGCCATGAAAAGCACCTGTAAAAGTAATGATTGCTGATCGTCCTGTAGCTTGTCTAGCAATTTTGATGGCATTTTCTACAGATTCTGCTCCTGTGTTGGTGAGCATCACCTTGGTTTTTTCACCGTGAGGGAAGAGGTCTGCAAGCTTTTCACAAAGTTCTAAATAAGGCTCATACGTAGCAATATGAAAACAAGTATGCATCAGCGTCTTAGCCTGCTGATAGATAGCTTCTACCACTGACTCGGGGCAATGCCCAGCATTAAGCACACCGATACCTCCTACAAAATCGATTAACTCTTCACCATCTGCATTGATGATAGTTGCATTATTGGCAGAGATTGCCGTGGCAGGGTTAAAAGTTCCTATTCCTCTGGGAACAACGTTATTTCTTCGTTCCAAAAACTCTTCACTTCTTTTCATTCTTTTACAAATTATATTATTAACACTTGATTTAATAACCTAATGTTATTTGTGGGTCAAAGATACGTAACTATAATGTTAAATTATTTTGTGGAGAAAGTAAAATTTATTACTCTAAAATACTGATTTTTTGAGAAGGAATAAAAAAACTCTAAATTAGAATATTTTACATTTAAGTTAAATTTTTTTATGGTAAACTATTTTGGATAAGCACCTAGATTAAGTGCATTTATTACTTTAAAGAGCTATATTTTCGTTTTTTTATTCATTAACACTAAAAAAATACAGAATTTAATTTCTTGAATAAACACTCAAATTAAATGAGGATATAAAAGAAATAATGCCTTTATAATCGGATTATTCACAAGAGCGTAAAATAGAAACTAGTTAATTGATTTTAAAGCACTCTCAACTAAAGGTTTTAACTTCAAAAGCATTATAGGCTTTTTAGCTTTTGGAGTCTAAGCCATCTCTTTTGTAATTCTGTTTCATAGATTTTTCGTAAATTTTGTATAATTTTGAAAACAAAGTTTAGAGGTTTTGTAACTTACGTGAGCATTATAAGTAAAAAGGAAAAAATAAACTGCTCAACAAATGACTTTTGTACTTCATACACGCAGGATATAGACCTTTTTGGATTATTTTATTTTTGTAACTTTACTAAGTAAGAGATGAGTTATGGGTTTGTAATAATCTAATAATGAGTTTTTTACTTAAACTAACTTATCACCTTATTTAGTTATTGTTCCTAATTAATCTTCTCTTCTCCTCCTTTCTAACATAATATATTGATAACAACTTA
>JBBRUH010000597.1:0-2831 GCA_038248005.1 Cytophagales bacterium
AACTCGGGTTTTATGATTCCTCAATACACCACTGCGGCACTCGTTACCGAGAATAAATCCTTGTGTTTTCCACCTTCGGCTGATAGCATCCCTACTTCCTTAGGACAAGAAGACCATGTATCTATGGGTAGTATTTCAGGACGACAATTCAACCAAATACTAGGAAACTTGGATAAAATATTTGCCATAGAGTTGATGTATGGCGCACAGGCTTTAGAGTTTAGAAGACCCAATACATTTTCAGCAACCATTGAAGATAATTTTAAAATCATTAGAAAAAAAGTAGCCATACTAGAAGAAGATAGACTTTTGAAAGATGATATTAACGCCATGATTCAATTAGTAATAAAAAGAAGTTTTCAGGTTAAATAAATCAATGACTATGACATTTAAAGAAGAAATTTTACAAGGAATTCCCCAAGAATTACCCCTAAAAAAACCTTATCCCAAAGAAGCCAATCCTGCCCCTAAGCGAAAAGATATTTTATCTAAAGAAGAAAAGAAATTAGCCATTCGCAATGCTTTGCGTTATTTCCCTGAGGCATGGCACAAAGAACTTGCCCAAGAGTTTGCCCAAGAATTGCAAGAACTAGGACGGGTTTATATGTTTCGTTTTAAGCCTGCGTATGAAATCTATGCTCGCCCTATTGGGGAATATCCTGCTAAATCTCAGCAAGCCGCCGCTATTATGCTGATGATTCAAAATAACCTGAATCCTGCCGTAGCCCAACATCCCGAAGAACTCATTACTTATGGAGGAAATGGGGCAGTTTTTCAGAATTGGGCACAATATCTCCTCACTATGCAATACCTCGCTATGATGAGCAATGAACAAACATTGCATTTGTATTCTGGGCATCCTATGGGTTTATTTCCTTCCTCTACCGAAGCTCCTCGTGTGGTGGTCAGCAATGGTATGATGATTCCGAATTACTCAAAACCCGATGATTGGGAAAAATTCAATGCCTTGGGCGTAACCCAATACGGACAAATGACGGCAGGTTCATTTATGTACATCGGTCCTCAGGGGATTGTGCATGGCACTACCATTACGGTCATGAATGCCTTTCGTAAAATATTGCCCAAAGGCGAAAATCCCTCTGGAAAAATATTCTTAACCGCAGGTCTAGGCGGAATGAGTGGCGCACAACCCAAAGCAGGCAATATTGCAGGCTGTATTACGGTCTGTGCCGAAGTAAACCCGAAGGCAGCCACCAAACGCCACGAACAAGGTTGGGTAGATGTATTGGTAGATTCTTTGGAGAAATTAGTGCAGCGTGTGAGGCAAGCCCAAGAGCAGAAAGAAGTCGTTTCCATTGCGTACATCGGCAATATCATAGACGTTTGGCAAAAATTTGAAGAAGAAAATATCTTTGTACATGTGGGTTCAGACCAGACTTCTTTGCATAATCCTTGGTCGGGAGGCTATTATCCTGCTGGACTTTCTTATGAAGAATCTAATGTTTTGATGCGAGAAAATCCAGCATTATTCAAAGAAAAAATACAAACATCGTTGCGTAAGCATGCTGCTCTGGTGAATCAACATACTGCAAAAGGCACTTATTTCTTTGATTATGGGAATGCCTTTTTGCTAGAGGCTTCTAGAGCAGGAGCAGATATTATGGCAGAAAATCAGATTGATTTCAAGTATCAATCTTATGTGCAAGATATTCTAGGGCCTATGTGTTTTGATTATGGATTTGGGCCTTTTCGTTGGGTATGTGCTTCGGGCAAAGCCAGTGATTTAGACAAAACAGATGAAATAACCATTCAAGTTTTGCAAGAAATCATGGAAAACTCTCCCGAAGAAATACAGCTACAAATGCAAGACAATATTACTTGGATAGAAGACGCTAAGAAAAACAACATGGTAGTAGGTTCGCAAGCACGCATCTTATATGCTGATGCCGAAGGACGTGCTAAAATTGCAGAAGCATTCAACCAAGCCGTAGCTAAAGGCACAATCGGGGCAATAGTATTGGGCAGAGATCACCATGATGTGAGTGGTACAGATTCACCTTACCGTGAAACTTCTAATATTTATGATGGAAGTAAATTTACGGCAGACATGGCAATTCACAATGTGATAGGTGATAGCTTTCGAGGAGCTACTTGGGTATCTATTCACAATGGCGGAGGCGTAGGTTGGGGCGAAGTAATCAATGGCGGTTTTGGGATGTTGTTAGATGGTACTCCAGAAGCAAGTGCTCGCCTTAAAAACATGCTTTTTTATGATGTAAATAACGGAATAGCAAGACGAAGTTGGGCAAGAAACAAAGAAGCTATTTTTGCCATCAAACGTGAAATGGAACGCAGCAAAAACCTCAAAGTTACTTTGCCTAATTTGGTAGAAGATAGTTTGTTGGAGAATCTTTTTTAGGTAGCCTGAACCTCTGGTTCGGGTGTTATTTTATGCGAAGCTGTATAGTAGCCCAAATCTCTGGTTCAGGTGTGATGTTGTTTTATGCGAAGCTGGAGTTTGGCACTACAGTAGCCCGAATCGCCTCGAGGCTTGCACCAGCTTAGCAGTTTTGAATATTTTCAGTCATCTTCTTACCTATTTTAAAAAAGCCATGCTATATTTAGGTTTAAATAGACTAAAATATACAGCAAATACAAGCCAACAAGTTAAAACTCAAAATACCCTATGAATAAACACATCCAACAAGCCCTCAAACACCTCGAAAATGCCAACACAGCAGGCTATTTTCAGGAGATGAATAAGGTAGAAATGCCTCGAGATTTGAAATCCATTTATGCCGAATATAAGAGTAAGTTTATGCAGGGACTAAAAACCTTTGATTTTAATCAACAATTAGATGTTTTTGCAG
>JBBRUH010000598.1:0-2818 GCA_038248005.1 Cytophagales bacterium
AATTTAAGCAAGTTTAATCTTAAAAGTATTCCATCAGAAATTGGTAAATTTAAAAATTTGCAAATATTAGAATTACAAGATAACCAAATTCAAGACATTCCTGAAGAAATTGGTATGTTAGAAAATTTACAATACCTTTATCTACAAGAAAATAAAATTAGAGTAATCCCGAGTGTGATTGGTAATCTTAAAAAATTAATACAACTTGACTTGCGTGCCAATGAAATTAGACAACTCCCTAACGAAATAGGAAATCTTGTCTGGCTACAAGAGTTAGATTTGCGATATAATCAGCTCACTCGCCTCAATCCCTCACTTGCCAAACTCCGAAGTCTTCAAGCACTTCGACTTGCTAATAACAACCTAGTAGAGATTCCACAAGAGTTTCAGCAACTAGATAGCCTACGTCTATTAGATATTAGCCAAAATGCAGCCCTTGATTTTAGAAGAACTCTTACGAACTTGGCAAATATTCCTAATTTGCGTAGTTTAGAGATGCGAAGTCAAAATATTAAAGTGATTCCTTCTGAATTTGCTCCACTTGCTGATTTAGAAGATTTAGATTTAAGTGGTAACCCTTTGGATGAAAACCAGCGTAAAAAAGCTAAAATGATGCTTCCAAGAGTAAATATCAATTTTTAGCAAAAAACATAAAAAAGCATTATATGTTTTAATAAAAATAATTAATCCTTATTCTTTAACATAAACACACTCCATCATGAAAAATCTAAAACTCATTCTCTTGCTATGTTGCCTATCAATCCTCACTTTTGCTTGCGGCGGAGGTGGAGAAAATCAAACCCAAGAAGACGAAAATACTGAAACAACGAATATTGAAGAGAATGAAGACTCAGATATGACAGGTGCTTTTGGAAATACTAAACTGACAGATGCCCTCGTCAAAAAATACATTACTTTGATTAAAGATATTAAAAAAGAAAATAAAGACCTTGATAATGAGAACCTTATGACGGGAATAGCTAACCTCAATGTCTATTTAAAGAAACATGGTTTTGATGGGATGGAGCAGTTTATGTCCGTTCATACTAAAGTGATTGCTGGCTATGCTTACCTCATGGCAGAGAAAGAAAAAGTAGTAGAAAAATATGAAGAAAGTCAAGATAAAGCTATCACCGAACTTAAAAAACAGCTAGAAGACGAGAATATCAGTGAAATACAAAAAATACAACTCAAGCAAACCCTTGAGATGATGGAAAAAACACAAGAGGAAGGTGGGATGAAAGATGCCCTAGAGAGTATGCAAAAAGGATATGGAGCAATGACAAGTGAAGAAGAACAAGAAATTATCAAAAAGAATATGGCCGAACTAAAAAAAGCACTTGGTGATAAGTAAGAGGTGAGTTATAAGTGATGGATTATGAGTTTGTAAAATTCTGATAATGAGGGTTTTATTTAAATTAAATGAGTATTTTAGGGAGTGAACAAAAAAGTGTGTCAATAAAAAAAAAATGTATATATTTAAAAAAAAAACACTTATGTCAAAAAAAGGGAGAACCGAAGAGGAATTTGATTACAATCAATTTAAACAAGAGGCGATAAAAGGTCTTTTGCATGGTAAAACACTACTAGGAGAGCAAGGCGTACTCAAGGGCTTGATAAAGGATTTGGTTGAAGGAGCCTTAGATGGGGAGATGGATGTCCATTTAAAGACGGGCAAAAGTCAAGGTATTTCTAATCGCCGTAATGGTCATACCCAAAAGAAATTACGCTCACAGGCTGGGGAAGTACAGATTGATCCGCCACGAGATCGTGAGGGAAGTTTTCAACCCTTGTTGATAAAGAAATGGGATCGTAGTATAGATACAGGCTTAGACAACCAGATACTGGAATTGTATAGTTTGGGTAATAGTTATGAAGATATTCAAGGTCATATTCTGAGGATGTATGGTGTTGAGTTGAGCAAAGGACAATTAAGTGCCATCACAGACCGTGTTTGGTCAAAGGTAACAACTTGGCAACAGCGTCCACTGCGAAGTTTTTATATTGTAGTGTTTCTGGATGCCATTCATTTCAAGGTAAGAGAAGATGGACAAGTAAAAAGTAAGGCAGTTTACACGGTCTATGGTACTGATGCTCAGGGGAATCGTGATGTATTGAGTATCAAAGTAGGTCAAAGTGAGGGAGCTAAGGAATGGGGTCGTGTATTAGAGAGCCTCAAAGATAGAGGAGTAGAAGATGTACTATTTTTTGCTATTGATGGGCTAACTGGCTTCAAAGAAGCTATCTTAGAAGTATTTCCTGAATCTACTATTCAACGCTGTATTGTACACATGGTACGCAGTTCTTTACGCTTTGTAGATGATGTAGATGCCAGGTTAATGGTCAAAGACCTTAAAGCCATCTATACAGCTGATGAAGAAGCTCAGGGTTTGACTGCCTTAGCTTCTTTTGAACAGAAATAGAATAATAAATATCCTGAGATTGTCAAATCTTGGAAAGAGAATTGGACTGAACTCACCGCTTTCTTTGGTTTTAATTGGGCAGTGCGTAAAATGATTTATACCACTAATGCCGTAGAAGGATTGCACCGAATTATGAGAAAAACTACCAAGACAAAAGCCGCTTTTGTCAATGACAAAGCACTCATTAAACTTTTATTTCTTACTTTAGAGAGAAAAGAAAAAGTCTGGAGCAGAAAAGTGCATTCTTACAAGGCTATACAACGTTCACTTGCAAGAGAATTTGGAGAAAGATTCACTAAACATCTTAACGAATGACACACTTTTCTGAACACTCCCCGTGAGATAGCTTCATAAGTCCCTATTACTACCCCCATTGCCAACCCTAAAAGAAAGCC
>JBBRUH010000599.1:0-2809 GCA_038248005.1 Cytophagales bacterium
GATTGTATGACAATTTTTGTGGTAAACAATAAAACTAGTGTCCTTAATATGTTTAACTTTCTTATTATCAGGCAGATACATTTTTATAATAACCTTAATTATTCAAATTCCACAAAAATTGTCAGATAACCACAATAATTAAATAAAGCAACAAATTATTTTAGATAAAGCACTCATTATCAGATTATTACAAACTAATGATTTATAACTCATCTCTCACTAAGAAAGATAATTGGGATTTAAGACATAATATTTCTCTACTACTAAGTCATACAATAATTGAGTAAATTTATCTATATTAATCTTTTTGGCAGCTGAGATTCCCACTATTTTTTGATGTTCTTGATTAATTTCTTCTAAAACCTGCTCATCAGGCTTCATCAAGTCTATTTTATTATAAATCATAATAGTAGGCTTATCTGTAGCCCCGATGTCTATCAAAGTCTGATTGACTACTTCTATTTGATTTTCAAAATCAGGGGCAGAAATATCAACTACATGCACCAAGATATCTGCTTCTATAATCTCATCTAGCGTTGATTTAAAACTTTCTATGAGTAAAGTAGGTAGTTTTCTGATAAACCCAACAGTATCTGTAAGCAAAAAAGGAATTTTATTGAGCACTACTTTCCTAACCGTAGAATCTACCGTAGCAAAAAGCTTGTCCTCTGCAAACACATCTGCTTTTGAAAGTAGATTCATGATAGTAGATTTACCCACATTGGTATATCCTACCAAAGCTACACGCACTGTTTGTTCACGTGCTTTGCGTCTTGTAATGCTTTGCTTATCTATTTTCTCGAGTTTTTTGCGGAGTAAAGCGATTTTATCTTTGACGATTCGGCGGTCAGTTTCTAGCTCTGTCTCACCTGGTCCTCTCATTCCTATTCCTCCTTTTTGCTTAGAAAGGTGAGTCCACATTCGGGTAAGTCGGGGCAAAAGATACTGATATTGAGCCAATTCTACCTGAGTATGAGCTTGGGTTGTCTGAGCTCTTTTAGAAAAGATATCTAAAATCAAAAGACTACGATCTAATATTTTAATTTTTGCTTCTTCTACATCAGAGCCATTAAAAGCTCTCTCAAGGTTTCTGACCTGTGAAGGGTTTAGGTCATCATCAAATATGACCAAATCTATTTCATACTCTCTGACATAGTCTGCGATTTCTTGGAGTTTACCCTTCCCCACAAATGTTTTGGTTTCAGGTTTATCAAGCCTTTGTGTAAAAGATTTTTTAACTTCTACACCTAGTGTTTGGCTCAAAAAAGCCAATTCATCTAAGTAAGCTTGCGTAGTGATTGCATCTTGTTGGTTATGATATACTGCTACTATTACGGCAGTTTCTTGAGGCTTGGCAGTATCAAAGTATTGATCCATAAATATAAAAAAAGTAAAAAAAATAATTATAATAAATAAGCATAAAAACAGTTATGCTTATGATAAATATGTTAAATTTATACTCAAAATCAACAAAAACCATTTTTTTGCGTCTTTAAGTAAGTAATAATTAGTCCTAATATATTACATTTTTTTTTAAAGCTTACAAAAAAACAAAACCCCAATTTAGGATATGCGTATTGCAATCGTCTTAAACACTTCTTGGAATATCTATAATTTTAGAAAAGGTCTAGCACTTGCTCTATTAGAAAACGGGCATGAGGTCATTGCCATTGCCCCAGAAGATAAATATTCAGGTTATTTAATAGAAATGGGCTGTGAATTTCACCCAGTAAGGATGCAAAATAAAGGTTCAAATCCTTTAAAAGATTTCTCTTATATGCGACAACTTTATCGAATCTATAAAAGAGCCAATCCAGATGTTATACTTCAATTTACTATTAAACCCAATATCTATGGCACATTAGCCGCTTATCCATTACGCAAGTTAGTAGTTAATAATGTTTGTGGCTTAGGTACTGTATTTTTGCATGACAATCTTACTGCAAAAGTAGCACAAATGCTTTATCGTTTTTCTTTTAGATTTCCTAAAAGAGTCTTTTTCCAAAATGAAGATGATAGAAGTCTTTTTGTAGAAAAAAAACTAATTCGCTCCAAAGCTACTGATTTACTTCCTGGTTCGGGCATTCCTCTTGATAAATTTATGCCTACTGAGTTTAAACGTAATGAAGAATTTTCTTTCTTAATGATTGCAAGATTACTCTATGATAAAGGGATTTGTGAGTATGTGGAAGCTGCCCGAATAGCTAAAAAAAACGGTATCAAAGCAAAATTTCAAATATTAGGAGCCATTGATACTGACAAAAACTTAGGAATCTCCGAAGCCCAACTTCAAGCTTGGATAGAGGAAGGAGTCATAGAATACTTAGGTACAACAGATGATGTGCCAGCGGTCATAGCCCAAGCAGATGTTGTGGTATTGCCCTCCTATCGTGAAGGCACCCCCAGAGCATTGTTAGAAGCCGCAAGCATGGGAAAACCAATCATTACTACTGATATAGCAGGTTGCAGACAAACAGTAGATAACGGAATCAATGGTTATTTATGTGAAGTAAAAAACGCAAAGGATTTAGCTGCCAAGATAGAAAAAATGTATGCTCTTGATAACCAATCTCTCATGAAAATGGGACAGGCTAGTAGGCTAAAGGTGGAAAACGAATTTGATGAGAAAATAGTTATCCAAAAATACTTGGATATTCTCAAATCTTATGGAGTACTTCTAAGACGAAACACTCGCAAAATAAACTCAGATACACTCAATTTTTCAATTGTCTGACATATCTTCAAAGGAAAGTAATCATCAAACTAATAGTTAATAATAGTTTCTAGGTAAAAGAAGTGCCTTACAAGC
>JBBRUH010000600.1:0-2793 GCA_038248005.1 Cytophagales bacterium
ATACTACGTGCCCAGAATTTAAAGAAAAAATACAAGACTCGCTATGTTGTAAAAGAAGTGTCTTTTTATGTAGAGCAAGGTGAAATCGTGGGTTTGCTAGGGCCTAATGGGGCGGGCAAAACCACCAGTTTTTATATGTGTGTTGGCTTGGTAAAACCCAATGAAGGAAAGGTGTTTTTAGAAGATGAAGACATTACCAACTTACCGATGTATAAGCGTGCCAGAAAGGGCTTAGGCTATCTTGCACAAGAAGCCTCCGTATTTAGAAAGCTTACTGTAGAAGATAATATCAAAGCAGTGCTTCAAATGATAGGCTTGCCCAAAAATGAGCAAAAAGAACGTACAGAAGAGCTTTTAGAGGAGTTTAAACTTACCCACGTCCGCAAAAGCTTAGGTCAAGTACTTTCGGGAGGAGAACGCAGACGCACCGAGATAGCAAGAACGCTTGCTACTAGACCTAAATTTATTTTACTTGATGAGCCATTTGCAGGAGTAGATCCTCTAGCAGTAGAAGACATACAACGCATTATCTATCACCTCAAACACAAAAATCTAGGTATTCTTATCACTGACCATAATGCAGATGCTATTCTCTCCATTACTGACCGTGCCTATGTGATGAAAGAAGGAGAATTGTTTGCATCAGGAAACCCTGAAGAACTCGTAGAAAATCCAGATGTGAAGGCAGGTTATCTAGGTGAAAACTATACCCTCAACCGCAAATTTAGGAAAGAAGATGTGAATACAGATGCTTCATGAGGTATGAGGCACAAATAATTAATCGTGATTAATTTATTAAATGACTTACCCAATGATGATTTTTTAGGCTTTATTATGTAATTTGACCACTAAAAGATTATAATTCTTCAAAGATAATTTTTATTTTTATTCAATTTTAACAAACAATTAATCAAAATAGAAATTATAATTTAAGTCCTTGTCGTTGACTGCGTCTGCACAGATAACTTTACATTTTGTTGTTATTCGTGTTCACACTGTAACTTTAAACTATTACCGTTGCCTGTGTTTGTACTGGTAATCTTAAATTATCTATTTCTTTATGACTCTCTACCCATGAAAATTTTGGACGAATTAATACGCCATACCCTTACTCGCCGTCTATCGCAGATTGAGTACTTCATGAAAAACCCTGGAGAAGTACAAGAAAAAATCTTGTTTAGATTATTAGAAGATGCAAAAAATACTGAGTGGGGTAAAAAATATGGCTATTCTCAGATTCGCAGTTATGAGCAGTTTCGTAAAAATGTTCCCATTTCTACCTACGAAGATATTTATCCATACATTCATAAAATGATTCAAGGTGAGCAAAATATACTGTGGCATTCTAAAATAGATTGGTTTTCAAAATCATCTGGCACTACCAATGCACGTAGTAAGTTTATCCCTGTCTCAAAAGAATCTCTAGATACTTGCCATTTCAGAGGGGGAAAAGATGTATTGGGTTTATTTATAGAAAATCATCCTCAGACTCGTTTTTTCTGGGGAAAAGGGCTTTCTATTGGAGGTACATTCGATAAACACCCCGAAAACCCTAATGTAAATTATGGAGATATTTCGGCTGTGGTAGTACAACAGCTCCCTACTTGGGCACAGTTTTTACGCACTCCTCCTCGCAAAGTAGCGATGATGGATAAGTGGGAAGATAAAATTGATGCAATAGTAAAACACACTCTTCGCCAGAATGTAACCTCTATCTTAGGAGTACCGACTTGGACTATAGTACTGATTCAGCGCATCTTAGAGCAAACCAATAAACAATACATCGAGGAAGTTTGGCCAAATTTAGAAGTATTTGTCCACGGAGCAGTTTCTTTTACGCCTTATCGAGATTTGTTTAAATCCATTGCTCCTTCTCTCCGTTTTATGGAAACTTACAATGCTTCCGAAGGTTTTTTTGGCTTGCAAGATAATTTCAGCAGAGAAGACATGCTTTTGATGTTGGATTATGAAGTTTTTTATGAGTTTGTGCCACTTACAGAAATAGGGGCAGAAGAGCCACAAGCGATTTGCTTAGAAGAAGTAGAACTAGATAAAAACTATGCAATGCTCATCTCTACCAATGCAGGTTTATGGCGTTATCAAATAGGCGATACCATCAAGTTCACTTCCAAAGACCCTTACAGAATCAAAATCACAGGACGCACCAAGCACTTTATCAATGCCTTTGGAGAAGAAGTCATTATAGAAAATGCAGAAACAGCCGTAACGCATGCATGCCAACAGACCCAAGCCATCATCAGTAATTTCACAGCAGGTCCGCTTTACATGGAAGGGAGCAAACAAGGTGGACACGAATGGATTATCGAGTTTGAAAAATCACCAGATGATTTGCCTAAGTTTATAGAGCAATTGGATAAAAGACTACAAGAAGTCAACTCTGATTATGAGGCGAAACGTTACCGAAGTATGGCATTAAATTTACCTGTAGTGCATCCCGTTCCAGAAGGTACTTTTTATAATTGGATGAAGAAAAAAGGCAAACTCGGCGGACAAAATAAAGTGCCTCGCCTTGCCAATAACCGTGAATACTTAGATGAAATTCTTAAAATGCTTGAAATAGAGATGGGATAATAGACTCTTAAAAGCAATGAGTAGTAGTTCGTGAAGACACAAACCGCGGAAAAGGAACACACAAATACAAAAAAATACTATAAAAAAGCTACACAATATAGCAGATGCTTACAGTATAGTGAAAAATGACAC
Organism: Cytophagales bacterium; assembly: GCA_038248005.1. Taxonomy (GTDB): domain Bacteria; phylum Bacteroidota; class Bacteroidia; order Cytophagales; family Microscillaceae; genus JAABSX01. Next base: position 2,725 of record JBBRUH010000600.1, read on the forward strand.
TGTTATTTGAAAATATTATATGACTAAAAAAGTGCTGTCAGTTGAATTCTTCCTACATGGATAGTGGGC
>JBBRUH010000601.1:0-2793 GCA_038248005.1 Cytophagales bacterium
AATACATTCAATTACCTCTAACTTAATCTTCTTAATTTCTTAATGGTTCAAAGAGGAGGTTTTTGGGAGCTTGAATAACACATTCAATTACCTCTAACTTAATCTTCTTAATTCCTTAATGGTTTAAAGAGGAGATTGTTATAAAGAGTTGATTATTGAAATCCTACTAAAAAGACAATTCTTACCTTTTACAACTTCTTAGCATCTGTATCGTTCACTTTTTAAAGAAAATAAAGCCGTTGCTTGTGTCTTCACAAGCAACTATACAATAATATAAAAATTAAAAAAATGCAATTACTCAAACTTATCAAATTACCCCTTATTATCTTTTTTTCTCTTTTATTATTTGCTTCCTCATGTGTGCCACCACGCTGTAAAATGGATAACTGTGCAGTAATAATAGATCATAACCACCAGAAATATGGAGAGACCGTCAAAGGAGGCAAGTCTTCTGTGCGTGTCTATAGAGGCGTAGCCTGGCATAGATACATCTTCAGAAAGAAATACAAGGCAAAATCAGCCGATGGAAAATACAGAAAAATAGATACCCGAGAAGCTTATCGTTAATTTTTATTTAAAATATTGATTTACAGTGATTTACAAAAGGGATTTTAATCCCTTTTTTGTTTTTACTTCTAACAAAAAATGCCTAATTTTACCCATTAGTTTTTTTAGGCAATATTCAAAAAAATGATGCAGTTTAACTCCTACAAGCAAGGAAATATTTTTACCAAAATTAATTTAGCTTTTTCCAAAAGCCCATCAAAAAATACCAACTCCATTAAAAAAATTGTAAAGGTATTGCCCAAAAAAGAATTCATTTATTTTTTAATAATCTTATTTAAGTACAATAAAAATGCAAGAATCACCCGATCAAATTATCCCGGTTGATATTGAAGAAGAAATGCGTAGTGCCTATATTGACTATGCCATGTCTGTCATTGTCTCTCGTGCCTTACCTGATGTCCGTGATGGACTCAAACCTGTACATCGCCGTGTGTTGTACAGTATGTCTGATCTAGGTTTAGGTGCAGGAAAACCTTATAAAAAATCTGCACGTATCGTAGGGGAAACCTTAGGTAAATATCACCCCCATGGTGACTCATCAGTATATGATACGATGGTGCGTCTAGCACAGCCTTGGTCTATGCGTTATCCTTTGGTAGATGGTCAAGGTAATTTTGGCTCAGTAGATGGTGATTCACCAGCAGCGATGCGATATACAGAAGCACGTTTGATGCGTATTTCAGAAGAATTATTAGCAGACCTCAACAAGGAAACCGTAGATTTTACGCCTAACTTTGATGAATCTCTGAAAGAACCTAGTGTATTGCCTTGTAAAATCCCTAACTTATTGGTGAATGGTAGTTCAGGGATAGCCGTAGGAATGGCTACTAATATGGCTCCACATAATATTAGTGAGGTAATTGCAGGTATTTTTGCATTTTTGGATAACCCCGAAATTAGCATCATAGAATTGATGGAGCATATTCCTGCCCCTGATTTTCCTACAGGAGGAATTATTTATGGCTATCAAGGCGTACATAAAGCCTATGAGACTGGTCGTGGAAGAGTCGTTATCAGAGCCAAAGCCGAAATAATTACTAATCCTGCTGGCAAAACACAGATTATCGTCAATGAGATTCCTTATCAAGTCAATAAGGCAATGCTGATTGAGAAAACTGTAGCATTGATTCAAGACCGCAGAATAGAAGGCATCTCCGAAATACGTGATGAATCAGATAGAGATGGACTAAGAATTGTTTATGATTTACGCCGTGATGCGGTGCCTATGGTCGTCTTGAATCAGTTATTCAAATATACTGCTCTTCAGACCTCATTCGGTGTCAATAATGTTTGTCTTGTAAAAGGTCGTCCTTATACACTCAATCTAAAAGAGTTAATTCATTACTTCATTGAGCACCGCCATGAGGTAATCTTACGCAGAACAGAATATGAATTAAGAGAAGCCAAAGCACGGCAGCATATTTTAGAAGGCTTGTTGATAGCTCTTGATCACCTAGATCAAGTAATTGCACTCATTAGATCTTCTAATGATGTAGAAACTGCCAGAACAGGTTTGATGACCAATTTTGAGCTTTCTGAAATACAAGCTAAAGCTATCCTGGATATGCGTCTCCAGCGTCTGACGGCTCTAGAGCGTGATAAAATCATAGATGAATACAAACGAATCACAGATTTAATCATCCACTTAGAATCCATTATTGCAGATAAAGGTCTAAGGGTTCAAATCATCAAAGATGAACTGCAAGAAATACTAGAAAAATACGGAGATGCTCGCCGCACAAAAATAGAAATGAACTCAGAAGAGTTTATGGATGAAGACCTCATTCCACAAGAAGATGTAGTCATTACTATTTCGCATCAAGGGTATGTCAAAAGAAACTCATTAGACGAATACCGCACCCAAAATCGTGGAGGAGTGGGTTCAAGAGGTATTTCTAAAGGAGACGACTTTACAACACATATCTTTGTAGCTTCTACTCATGATTATTTATTGATTTTTACGCACTCAGGGCAGGTCTATTGGATCAAAGGCTACCAAATACCCGAAGCTGGCAAAACAGCCAAAGGGCGTGCTATTCAGAATATTATCCAGATGGATAAAGACGACCAAGTCCAAGCTGTCATTAATGTAAGCAATCTCCAAGATGAAGATTATCTCAATAATCACTATATCATCATGGTTACTCAGCAAGGAGTCATCAAAAAAACAAGCTTAGAGGCTTTCTCTCGTCCTCGCCAAAATGGAATCCGTGCGATTAGTTTTAA
>JBBRUH010000602.1:0-2704 GCA_038248005.1 Cytophagales bacterium
GAGGAAATGGTATTTTTACCTTGATTTCGGAATAGTTGCTGTTCTGGGGTTAATTCAGCATCATGTAGAAACAGTAGAAACAGGGCATGCCCTGTTTCTACTGTTTCTACAGCAACGGTGTCAGAATTCAATATCAAAATTCCATGCACATGATTAGGCATGACGACAAACGCCCCTAATTCTACATTTTGGGCATGGTGAGGAATTTCATGCCAAAACACATCTGCCAATACACCTACAGATGATAATTCCATCTCTCCATTGATGATTTTACCAAAAAAGTGTTTGCGTTGGTGACTACAAATAGTAATAAAATACGCTCCTGCCCAGCCATAGTTCCGCCATTGTGCTCGTGCAGAGGCAATGCGGTATTTATTTTTATATTTTTTGCTTATCTGTAACTGATTTTACGGCAAATCCAGCACATAGACAATGTACGACCCTTCCCATTCTTGATAAAAAACAGGATAAGACACGAGTGGTTTGTTTTTTACAGATAAATCCATCAAAAAAGCACCTTCTGAGTTAGGCTCAAATGCTTGGCAACACATGTTTTCTTTAAAACTTAATTTCTTTTTGCCATATAGTTTGTAGAGGGCTTCTTTGGCTGACCATATCAGGGTAAGCTTATCAAGCGAATCACCTACAAATATTTTTTCTGCGGGAGCTAAAAACTTGTGTGCAATTCTCCATAGTTTATCTCTTTTAGGCTCTATGTCTATCCCTACGGCTTGCTCGTGGAGAATAGCCACTGCTGCATTATGGGTATGAGAGATGGAAACGTAGTAAGGGGGATGATTTAAAAAAGGCTTGTCATATTTGTCTTTTAAAAGTCCTTGGTAGCTTTGTCCCCTTTCTTGGAGCAATGCCTGAACGGTAAGTCTTGCCGCCAAAAACTCTTTGCGTTTGTCAGGGTGGCTAATCGTTTCAAAATAAGCATCCTCTTCGGGATGCGAAGGAAGGGCTTCTCTTAAGGGGTTTTCTTCTTCGGATATTTCCCAAAGTGCCCAATGACAGACATCATTTACTTTATGAAAAATAAGCAAAGCCACACTAAAAACAGTTAGATTTGTAGTAAAAGTTTTTTATAATATCAAAAAAACAAAAATTTAAGTGAAAATACCTGCTTTGTGATGTTTTTATTTTTGAAAGTCGCATAAGGTGAGTAGGTTTAGATAAAATGATATGATACAAGTCCAAAAAATAAATACACTTTCAGGACACCGTGACTGTGTCTATACACTTGAAAAAAGTCCTAACTCAATGCAGTTTTTTTCCGCAGGTGGAGATGGTGTTGTAGCTTTGTGGAGTTTAGAAAATCCTGAAATAGGAGATTTAATCGCAAAAGTTACTAACTCTGTTTATGCCCTTTGTACCGAAGCAGACGAAAATACATTGCTCATCGGGCAGAACTTTGAAGGAATACACCGCATAGACCTCCAAAATCAAAAAGAACTAAAATCTGTGAAAATAACAGATGCTGCTATCTTTGACATTCAATTTTATAAAAACGAAATCTTGGTAGCTTGTGGAGATGGGCGAGTTTTGGTGCTAGATAGAGTACTCTTGGCAGTCAAAAAATATCTCTCAGCAAGCGATAAGAGTGCCAGGTGTATCGCAATCGCACCAAAGCTAGGCGAGTTTGCAGTAGGCTATAGTGATAGTCTTATTCGGATATTTGACCTAGAAAGCAAGACACTTAAATATACCATTCAAGCACACAAAAACTCGGTATTTACACTCTCCTACAGCCTTGATGAGTCTTTTCTGCTTAGTGGTAGCCGTGATGCACACCTCAAAGTCTGGAAAACAGAGATTCCTTATCAACTTCAAGAAGATATCGTGGCACACATGTTTGCTTTAAATCATCTTGCCTTTAGCCCTGATGGACGATATTTTGCTACAGCAAGTATGGATAAATCTGTGAAAATATGGGATGCTCAGAGCTTTAAACTGCTCAAAATCATAGATAAAGCACGTCATGCAGGGCATGGCACTTCTGTCAATAAGGTACTTTGGACTCAGTACCAAAATCAACTCCTTTCAGCAAGTGATGACCGCCTTATTTCGGTTTGGGAAATAGATTTTGGGGCAGATGGCTAGTTTATTTTTATCACTTGTGAGCGAAGAAATTCAAGCTAAGTAAGAGAATAGTTATTAAGCTGCAAGAATCTGATAGTGAGAAGTTTATTCAAACTAAATGAGTACCTTATTTTAAAATTTTCGCTGGTTCGTGTCTTCACGAACCAGCGAACAATAAGAATGAATTTACAACCAACCACCTTTGCCGAGACAGAATTTTAACTAACAAAGAGTTTTAGATTTTAAAAATTCATTTTAAATTCTTAATTTGCAAGTTAGTATTTTATGATTTAATTTAGAGCTTAACATTATCGGCATTTAATATATTTGAGTTTATGAAAATCACCCCAATAGAAATCAAACAAAAGAACTTCACCACTAAATCATTTGGTAAAGGCTTTGACCGTGAAGAAGTACAAACTTTTTTATCTCATCTTGCAGAAGAGTGGAGCGTAATGTCAGAGCAAAATACTGAGCTAAGAATAAAAGCACAGCTTCTTGAAAAAGAAATTGACAAACTCAAAGAAGTAGAAAACTCCCTGTTTCGGACTCTTAAAACTGCCGAAGATACTAGCAATAATATCGTAGAACAGGCTCGTAAGACAGCAGAACTGAAAGTAAA
>JBBRUH010000603.1:0-2699 GCA_038248005.1 Cytophagales bacterium
AATGTCAAACCTGTGAGGTTTAAGGTATTGATAACTAAATATGTAGAAATAAAACCTCACAGATTTTGGTAGCAAAAAATGTCAAACCTGTGAGGTTTAAGGTATTGATAACTAAATATTTAGAAATAAAACCTTACAGGTTTTGGTAGCAAAAAAATAGACCTAAAATGAGAATTGCTGTTGGTTAAAATTAGTCTGTATTTTAATCTTGAATGTGCGTGTTATAAAAACTGATTATCAGTATTTTACTAGGATAACTCATCACTCATTACCTTACTCTCTGAGCACTTCCAAAGGTGGGCGACTTACGACTCCTCGGCTATTGAGCAGACCAATCAAAACAGTAAGCCCTGTAATGAATAAGAAGATAACCATCAATGGAATAACATTAAGCTGAAAATCTAACTCAAATAAATAGACTATCAATGCCCAGCTTCCCAAGACAGATAAACCAATGCCAGTAAGCGAAGCCAAACTTCCCAAGAAAAAATATTCTAGGGCATTAATCCAAAAAATCTGTCCTCGTCTAGCTCCCAAGGTTCGTAGCAATACACTCTCTTGCACTCTTTGGTATCTGCTGATGCGTACTGATGCCAAAAGAACCAAAATGCCTGTCAGAATACTAAACAAAGCCATAAACTGAATTACAAAAGATACTTTGTCTAATACTTTTTGTACTGACTCTATAATCAAGCTAATATCTACTGCTGATACATTAGGGAATTTTTGAATGAGTGCTTGCTGGAATTTGGCAGACTGTTCTTTGCTTTTGGTGCGGGTGATAAGCACATAAAACTGGGGTGCTTCTTCTAATACTCCACTCGGAAATATGAAGGTAAAGCTTGTCCTAAATTGTGTCAAATCTAGCTTTCGGATACTTCCGATAAAAGTACGGATAGGTGTACCTTGCACATTAAATATAATTTCATCTCCTACTTTTGCTTCCATTCTTTCGGCATGATTATCCGAAACGGATATAAAAATACTGTCATTTGGTGAATTAATGGGTTTGCCAAGTTTGCCTTCTAGTAGTTTTTCATTGGTGTCTAAGGTATCTCTGTAACTCACCCTGTACTCTCTGTTCAGCACATCTCTAGGGAGGCTATTAACACTATCTTCTAACCAAGCTTGTCGGCTACGTCCTTTATATTCGGCAAGTCGCATAGCCACTATAGGAAGTTGCTGTCTGATAGGCAAATCATACTTTTTTACTAATTGATTTACCTCTTTTTGTTGCTCAGTCTGGATGTCAAATAAAATAAGATTGGGTTGGTTATCATTGTCAGAGAGAGTTACTTGGGTGAGTAAGGTATCTTGAATTACATATAAAGTACTAATCAAACCAGTGCCTAGCCCAATGGTCAGAATCAAAATAGCTGTCTGATTATTAGGGCGATAAAGATTAGCAATGCTTTGCCTCCAGAGATAATTCCAGCTTACAGGGAAAAATCTCTTTACTGCCCACATCAGCAAGCGAGCCATGAGACCTAAGATAGCCAATGAAAGTAAAATAAAGGCAGTGAAATAAGCTGATTCACGCCAAGATTTAATCTGACTATAAGCAAAGAAATAAATAAAGGCTAAAATCAATACATAAGCCAATACTTGATAAAAATCTAGCTTGGGTTTCTTTTCTTCATAAGAAGCCCGTAAAGTATGTAATGGAGAAATGCGTCTTACCCTAAGCAAGGGCAACAAAGCAAACAATACAGATACAGTTACTCCTAACAATATACCTTGCCCAATGGCAGTCCAAGAAATAGAATAGTTTACTTCTACAGGCAGAAAATCAGCCAATACTAAGGGGAGTAATGCCTGAATGCTACTCCCAAGCAATGCTCCTATGAGAGAACCTCCTAAGCCTATTGCCAATATCTGGAGTAAGAAAATCCTAAAAGCGTGTTTTCCTTCTGCCCCTAAGCAACGCAAAATTGCTACGGTGTTCATTTTTTCTTTGAGATATACCTGTACGGCACTTGCTACGCCTACACAGCCCAAAAGCAAGGCAATGAAAGCAACTAAATTTAAAAAGCGAGTCAAAGTTTCAAAGGCATTGCCTAAGTTGCGTTTGCTGTCTTCTACGGTAGTGAGGCTATATTCCACCTTTCGAAGGCGTTTTTTAATATTATCAGCTAGTTTTTCTATATCATAACCTAATGGAAATTGATAATAATACCTATAAGTAAGGCGACTTCCTGGCTGAACTAGACCCGTCTTAGCAAGATAACGCATCGGGATATATACCTTGGGAGATACAGTAGAGGCAATATTATTTTGACCTGGAGCCTGCAAAAGTTCTCCTTCTATCTCAAAATCAATCTTTCCGACACGCATTACCTCACCTGACTTTGCATTAAACTGAAGGATAAGCGTCTGATCTACTACAGCAGATTGTTTTTGTCTAAAATTATTTCCTGCCTTGAGAGGAACGGTTTCCAAGACACCATAAAAAGGAAATTTACCTTCTAAGGCTCGTATGTTGGCAAGGCGAGTAGATTTGGTTTTGGGGTGATAGACCATAGAAGCGAAACTGATTTCTTCGGCTTGGGCTTGGCTGATTTGTGCTATTGAGTCAAGCAAGATTTGCAAAGTGCTATCAGGTTTTTGTCGTCCATCTATGAGCAAATCTGCTCCTAATAGTTCTTTTGATTGTCCTTCTATATCTGTTTTGAGGTTTTCGCCAAAGGATTGAATAGCCA
>JBBRUH010000604.1:0-2697 GCA_038248005.1 Cytophagales bacterium
ATGGAAATGTAACCCATCGCTCCATCTATGGAAATGTAGCCCATAGCTTCAGCTATGAAAATGTAGCCCATAGCTTTAGCTATGAAAATGTAGCCCATAGCTTCAGCTATGAAAATGTAGCCCATAGCTTTAGCTATGGGAAAAATTAACCCATCGCTCCATCTATGGAAATGTAACCCATCGCTCCATCTATGGAAATGTAACCCATAGCTCCATCTATGGAAATGTAGCCCATAGCTTCAGCTATGGGGTAATAACACAAAACTTTTGTGATTCTCAGAAACTTTTGTACTTTTGGAAGGAAGATATATATTAATCTCAATTCACATAGCCAAAATATTAGCGAGCCTCTAAAAAATATTAGCATGAACTACACCAAAATTATCACCTTGCTTTTTTGCCTTGCCTTATGGAGTTGTGCAGAAGTGCAGAAATCAGATACTACCATGGAGAAAGAAACCAAGAAATCAACAGACGAATCACCTATCTTAGTTTCAGGAAAGGAATCTACCATCTATACAACGGCAAGCGATACTAGCTTAAGGCTCACCCAACAGGGAAAGCAGCATTCAAATCAGCCAAGCAGCCATTAGAAAATGAAGTTTCTATTTTCGTGAATCCAAACAAGTCATTTCAAACCTTTATAGGCATGGGTGGAGCGATTACGGATGCCTCAGCAGAAGTATTTGCCAAATTGCCCCCAGAAAAATAAGAAGAATTTTTGGCAGCTTATTATGATAAGGAAAAAGGAATTGGGTATTCATTGTGTCGTACTCCCATTCACAGTTGCGATTTTAGCAGTGAGAGTTATAGTCATTTATTTTATAGAAAAATATCTATATGGCTGGACTACGACAGCCTCTACTCCATTGAAAATCTTTGGAGCTACTTTTATGAACCGCACATTCAAGTTTTAAATGCAAAAATATGGTCGGAGCGAGACCCATCCGACCAGTTTGCTGTTGTAGGTCAAGACGCTATGACCAGTTGAGTGACATTCAAATGCTTTTGGTATAAAATATAGAATGAGTAGAAAGAGATTTTAAAAACTAAAATACTACATTTGAATTAAGTCTTATGATATACCTCTTTAAACCCATTTACAAAATGAAACAAACATACTATCCTCTTTTATTATTTTGCAGTTTGATTGCTCTCTTTACTGCCTGTAAAAACCAAGCTACTTCTATCGCAAAAACTCCTAAAGACTTTAAATTTGAAGAATATACCATTGCTCAGATACAAGAGGGCTATAAAAAAGGAGATTTTACGGTCAGAGAAGTAGTCCAAAGCTACCTTGACCGCATAGAGGCAATGGATGACAATGGGCCTCAGCTCAATGCCGTCATTCAAGTAAATCCTGACGCTCTCAAAATAGCAGACCAACTAGACAAAGAACTCAAAGAGGGGAAATCTCGTGGAGCAATGCATGGCATCCCCGTATTGCTCAAAGACAATGTAGATACCCATGACCAAATGCAAACCACCGCAGGATCTAGAGTGCTTCAAAACTCTAAACCACTCAAAGATAGCTTTATCACTCAAAAATTAAGAGAATCTGGGGCAGTCATTATCGGCAAAGCCAATCTCAGTGAGTGGGCTAATTTTAGAGGAGATATGTCTTCTAGTGGATGGAGTGGCGTAGGTGGGCAAACCAAAAACCCCTACTATCTAGACAGAAACCCTTGTGGCTCAAGTGCAGGCTCAGGAGTGGCTGTTTCGGCAAACCTTTGTATGATTGCCATCGGCACAGAAACCAATGGTTCTATTGTATGCCCTTCTACAAGCAATGGCATTGTAGGGATTAAGCCAACGGTAGGTCTGCTGAGTCGCTCAGGAATCATACCGATTTCATTTACACAAGATACTCCTGGTCCTATGGCTCGTAGCGTAACAGATGCGGCTATTTGCTTAGGTGTAATGGTAGGAGAAGATACTTCTGACAAAAAAACCTTGCAAAGCAAAGGTAAATCTTATACAGATTATACTCAGTTTTTGAAAAAAGACGGTTTGAAAGGCAAACGCATTGGTTTGTTTAAAGCTCCCTTTGGAAACAATGTCAAAGTAGATGAAAAGATGAATGAAGCTGTAGCATACCTTAAAAGTCAAGGAGTGGAAATCATAGAGATAGAGCAAATCTCAGAATCCAATGCAGGTCGCTTTTCTTTTACGGTGATGCTTTATGAGTTCAAAGATGGTTTGAATAAATACCTAGCAAGTCTCGGTAAAAATGCCCCTGTCAAAAGCCTTAAAGACATCATTGCCTTTAATGAAAAAGACAGTGTAGAGCTAAAATACTTTGATCAAAACCTCATGAAGATGGCTCAAGAAAAAGGAGACCTAGACTCAGAAGAATACAAAGAAGCTCTCCTTAAAATGCTAAAAATCACAAGAGAAGAAGGAATAGATAAAACGATGGATGAGCATAAACTAGATGCCATCATCGCCCCTACAGGTGGGCCAGCTTGGAAGACTGACCTCGTCAATGGAGATTCTTTTCAAGTGGGAAGCTCCTCCCCTGCTGCGATAGCAGGCTATCCTAATATCACTGTGCCTATGGGATTTATAGGAGGCTTACCCGTAGGGATTTCTTTTTTTGGGCGTGCATGGAGTGAGCCAGTATTGCTAGAAATAGCTTATGCTTATGAGCAAGGTACTCAACATCGCAAAGCACCTCAGTTTAAGTGAGGAGTGAGA
>JBBRUH010000605.1:0-2686 GCA_038248005.1 Cytophagales bacterium
AAGTTTTTTAGATTTATCTAACCTTGAGGGTTATTCTGAAATGAGACATAATATAATGATGGTTAAAAAATATGAATTGATTGAATTTGGGGAGACTATGATAACGCTGAACAATGTCCAGTTTGATTATAATTCAGCCAAGCTAAAAAACACAGCCCTTTCTGATTTGGATAAAGTAGTCCTTTTTATGACAAGCAATCCAGAGATTAAACTAGAGATAGGTGCTCATACAGATAATGAAGGTACAAGAGAAGGCAATCTAGCATTATCAGAGTTACGTGCGAAGTCTGTCAAAGAGTATTTGGTAGGACATGGCATTGCCGCAGACCGCTTAGAAGCCAAAGCCTACGGAGATACTAAGCCTTTATTCGCCAATCGCTCCCCCAAGGCAAAATCTGAGAATAGAAGAGTAGAATTTGCGTTGATAGGGGAGGAGTAAAATGAAATTTCATAAGATAAAAAGAGGGTTTTACTAATTGTAAAACCCTCTTTCTTATAAAATAATAAGCCTTGAAAGCTCTAAACGCCTACTTTATCTTTATTTTTAGAGTTTGTTCCTCCTATGTTATTTCCTATATATTCTATTATTTTTCCAGCGATGTCTTTGCCTGTAGCTTTTTCTATTCCTTCAAGACCAGGAGAGGAATTGACTTCTATCACCAAGGGACCTCTTTCGGATTGTAACATATCTACGCCTGCTACTGATAAGCCTAGTGCTTTGGCTGCTTTGACTGCGGTCGCTTTTTCAGTACGAGTAAGTTTAATAATAGTACCTTGTCCGCCTCGGTGTAGGTTGGAACGAAACTCACCTTCTACTCCTTGTCTTTTCATAGCACCTACTACCTCACCATTGACCACAAAAGCACGAATATCTGCACCTTTGGCTTCTTTGATAAATTCTTGCACCAAGATATTGGCATTTAAGCCATAAAAGGCTTCCATCACAGATTTAGCGGCCGTCTTGGTTTCAGCAAGCACAACCCCCAATCCTTGAGTACCTTCCAGAAGTTTGATGACTAAAGGAGCTCCACCTACTTGCTTCATCAGGTGTGTAATATCTCTTGGGTGTTTGGCAAAGGCAGTTTTAGGAATATCTACTCCTGATCGAGCCAAGATTTGTAAAGCACGAAGCTTATCACGAGAGCGAACCAATGCCAATGAACTTAAAGTAGTAAATACTCTATTGACTTCAAACTGGCGAATAATAGCACTGCCATAAAATGTAACAGAAGCCCCTATACGAGGAATGATGGCATCAATGTTAGTGATTTCATTACTGTCAAGATATATATTAGGGGAGTCTTGTCCCATCACAAGGTGGCACTTGGCATGGTCTATTACGACAGCCTCATGACCTCGTTTCTGAATCGCTTCTACTAATCGCTTTGTAGAATAGATTCTTTGATTGCGAGATAAAACAGCAATTTTCATATCAGAGTTTTGTTTGTTTGTTTGTTATGTTTTTAGGCGATTATTTTTATCCTTATAAGAGAGATTCTTTTTAGCTACATCCACTATAAAAGAATCTTTTAATAAGCGACGACCGATTAAGACGGGATACCTCATTTGCTCACGATCTGCTAAGGTAAATTCAGTTTTAAAAACTTTTCCAAAAAGGATAATATCTGTAGTGATGACATATCGATACTCAGCATATCCCGAAGAGCTACGTACTTTACGTTCTTTAAAATCAGAAGTGCGGTATTCCTTTTCATTATAATCACTGTGGCTTGGATCCAGAAGATTAAAAGCAATGATTTCTTTGCCTTCAATTTCTATCAAGCGTATGTGGTGACAGTGTATGGCTGAGGTCTGGGCACCAGTATCAATTTTACAAGGAATATTAAGCAAATTAAACTCAGGGAAATCAGCATAATCTAAACTTCCGATTAAGAATTTTGGATTTAATACCTTACTTTTTTTAGAACTTGTTGGTTTTTGATTTATCATTTTCTTCCTTAATTTCCTTTATCGTGCGATGCAAATAAAAGAAAATCAATCGAGTTTGACTAATAAAATTAAGAAAAATCTCCAAAATTTTATCTATCTAAAAGGGGTTTAGTATTTTAAGATGTATAAACCTTTGGAATTTGTATTTTACTCATTTTTTGATGGGGAATAGCAATCTCAACTAATGGATTAAACCATTGTCCAGTTGATTTGATAAAGATAATTATTCTTCAAGATTGAGCTTGAGTTTTGCTCATTAAGAAGTATTACCTGGGTCTTAATAGCAAATTTAGGTTGATATTTTTTGACAATAGAAAGCAAAAATCCTTGAATAAATGTCTGAGGATAAGGTAGCTTAGTTTCTATCAATGCCTCTTGACTTTGTGAGTAAAAATACCTCAGGAGATTGTCTTGTGTGTTTTCGCTTCGGTGATATTTCCCCAAAAACTTCAACACTTCTGTGAGAGCTTCTTCGAGGTGAGCAGACTCTGAGCAAAAAGCGAGATTACTAGCAAACTCATAGCCTATTTTATGAATCAAGGTATTTCCAAAATCATCATCTATCTCTTGTAAAATCTCTGAGAGTATATTACAGTTATAGTCATTTATTTTATAGAAAAATATCTATCTGGCTGGACTACGACAGCCTCTACTCCATTGAAAATCTTTGGAGCTACTTTTTTGATAATATTGTAACTAGCATTTACATCTGCATTAATTAGAAATCCTTTGGCAG
>JBBRUH010000606.1:0-2680 GCA_038248005.1 Cytophagales bacterium
CACTATTATTTTAGGTTATTCACACATTTTAAACTCTCTTAGTAATCTTTTGTTTTTATAAATTTATAGTTCAGAAGATATTTTTATTGTGTTTATATCAAAAATATAAACATATTTATTTGAAAACAAATAAAATGTTCACATTTGTTAATAAATGTTTAGTTTTTTACTTGCTAGTAGAAACCCTCAAAATCTCCGAAGAAGTCAAAGACTTTGCTTTGAGAAGTAATCTTAGTTTAGAGCGAGCCAATGAAACCAACCTTTTTCAAGAAAAAGAGGAAGATTTGATAGACACGAACCAACTCAAAAGACTAGCTGGGCATCTCTTGCAAATTCAAGAGTAATTTATACCACATCCTATCTTTTCTCCCTAAAAAGCCTATTACCATTATTGGTCTGATAATTTTTTTATGTAAATTTACCCAAAATATGATATACATAATAGGTAAAAACCTATTTTTTTAAATAAATGATAATGGCAAATAACAAATATCACCTAAAAAATGCTTGGATTTATGATGGCAGTGGCTCTGACGGTTTCAAGGGAGATATTTTAGTCTCTGATGGTAAGATAGAAGCTATTAGTCCCCTACCTTTAGAAACAGGTGAAAGTTATGAGAGTATAGATGCATCAGGAAAGTGGATTACCCCTGGCTTTATTGATATTCACACGCATTATGATGGTGAAATAGAGATTGATGCCTCACTTTCAGAGTCTGTTCGTCACGGCGTTACTACGATTATGATGGGAAGTTGTGGATTAAGTATGGTTATGGGTAAGCCTGAAGAGTTGTCAGATATGTTTACAAGAGTAGAGGGCGTACCGATGCAATATATCAAGCCTTTATTCCAAAAAATCAAAGACTGGGATTCACCCAAAACTTATTTTGAACATTTAGAAAAACTACCCCTAGGGCCTAATGTAGCTATGTTTTTGGGACATTCTACGCTGAGAGCCTATGTAATGGGCTTAGATAGAAGCCTGAGTACTCAAAACCGTCCTAGTTGGGGAGAACTTGCGAAGATGGAACTCATTTTACATGAGGCACTTGATGAAGGGTACTTAGGACTTTCTGTCAATTTATTAGAGTTTGATAAGATGGATGGAAATGATTTCAGAAGCCGTCCTACCCCTTCTGTGTATGCTCGCTGGAAAGAGTACAGGCATCTTTTTAGAACACTTCGCAGAAGAGAACGAATCTTACAGACTATCCCTAATACTGCAAATCCTGCTACTTTTTTTAGTTTTATGCTAGAAAGTGCTGGGCTGACACATCGTGGTAAAGCCCTCAAAACATCTATGCTGGCACTGATAGATGGAAAATCAGTAAGAGGAATTCACCGAATTTTTGGCAATGCTGCTCGCTTTGCCAATACAGTGATGGGTGGAAATGTAAAGTTTCAGGGTTTACCTGAGCCTTTTGATGTAGTGACCAATGGTTTTAATTCTCCTTTCTTTGAGGAATTTGAGGCAGGAACAGATTATCTGCACCTAGAAGATTGGACTGAAAGAGGTGAATTACTAGACGACCCCAAGTTTCGCAAAAAATTTAAAAAGCAGTGGACATACCGTCTTGCTCCAAGGGCTTTTCATCGAAATCTCAAAGATACACACGTAATTGATTGCCCTGATAAAAGTCTAAATGGTCGTTCTTTTGCAGAACTGGCAAAGGAAGTACAGCAAGACCCGATTGACTATTTCTTAGATTTGGTCAAAAAATATGGGGATGACCTTCGTTGGTACACTGTAGTGGGCAATGACCGCCCCAAAGAACTCAACTGGATAGTCAATCACCCTGATTGTCATATTGGGTTTAGTGATGCTGGAGCACACCTTAAAAATATGGCACATTATAATTTTGCCTTGCGTTTGTTTAAATTTGTGCAAGAACAAGCTGCCGAAGGACGCAAAACGCTTAGTATAGGGCAGGCAGTTCGGAAGGTAAGTGCTGAATTAGGAGAGTGGTTTGGGATAGATGCAGGAAGTATTGCTGTAGGCAAACGTGCTGATTTAGTAATGGTTGATCCCAAATACCTTGACGAACAATTAGAGGAAACTTTTGAGGAAGGCTTGCCTGGACTATCCGAATTTAAGCGTTGGGTTCGACGTAATGATGAAGCCGTACCTTATGTATTTATCAACGGAAAGATAGCTTGCCAAAATGGGCAAAAAACTGATAAACTAGGAAAACAAAGAGGCTATGGTACTTTACTAAAAGCAAATACTTAATCATCATTGACAATAAACCAATGAATCAAACTTCTATACATTCAACCAATCAAAAAAAGCTAGGAACAGCTTTTTTCTGGGTGATTATTTCTTATGTACTTGCCATTGGGGCGGGTGTTTTTACTGAATATTTTTTGCGAGAGTATGATATATTGACTCGTTTTTTGGCAGCTGATGTGGTGGCTACTGTAATTATCTTTGGTTTTAGTCTTGTCTTTAATAATTCTAGCTTTTATGATGCTTATTGGAGCGTCATCCCGATATCATTGGCAGTAGGTTTTATTTATTTTGCTTCTTCAGAGGTGAATTCAGCTAGGTAGATTATTGTATTTTTACTGGTATTGTGGTGGTTACGGCTTACCTACAACTGGGGCAGAGGCTGGACAGGGCTAGACCGCGAAGACTGGCGATACATAGATTTGAAAACACAGACGGGTAAAGCTTATTGGC
>JBBRUH010000607.1:0-2655 GCA_038248005.1 Cytophagales bacterium
CCTCAATCAAGGCAATTAAGGATTAATAAAAAGTAATAAGCTCTTAACGACTATATAAAATAGCCTGAAAGGCTTAAACATTAAAACTTGGGGCATCGCCCCAAGCTACTCAGTATTAGAATTTAACTGACTAGTTTATAGTGGAATGTCTAGTAGTATAAACTAATCTCTTATTTATGATAAGATAATTAAGAATTCATAACTTATACCTCATAACTCACTTAGTTTATTTCACTACCATCTCGGCAGCCAACTCACCAGTTTCAATTGCTCCTTCCATAAATCCTTGCCAATCGGCAATGTGTTCTCCTGCAAAATAAATATTTTTAAAAGGCTTGGCTATCATTTCTTTGATATCAAATGACTGATTGACAGTATAAATCGCATACGCTCCTTTGCTGTACTGGTCTTCTCCCCAATAATAACCCACTACTTTTTCGGCTAGTGGAGCTACCTTGCCAAAGGCTGGCTCTAAGACCTCACAAAGTGTATTTATTTTTTGTTGTTCCGTCATTTTAGAGATTACATAGGCCTTATCACCAATAGCATAAGAAGTAAGACAGCCCTTTGGACCTGCTTGGTTTTTGGTAGTATGAAAATAATATTGCCCTATACCATCTGTCAGAATATCAAGGTTCTCTGATTTCCAAAAACGCTCACGAAACAAGATGGAAGTCTTGATAATCCGTGCATAAATGAGGGAATCTAAAGCTTCTATTTTTTTGTCTGGAAAAGCAGGTTGAAAATTTATTTGATGCAATGCTTGCACAGGCAAAGTGCAAATCACTTTATCGGCTTCCCACTTTGTACCGTTTTGGCAAGTAACCGTTACAGTACGTCCTTGCTGCATTACTGAGCTTACTAAATGTCCTGTTTTGATGTTTTCTGAGCCTATTTTTTGGGTAAAGGCTTTTACAAGTTCACTATTTCCACCTTCTATCTTAAAATCCATTTCGTTTTTGGGACTAGATTCTGAATATTCTGCCAAAGCACTATAAGCTGACACGAAACGAATACTTTCTCCATAATCCGTACTGTGTGCAAGTTCTAAGATTTCCAAATCATCTTCGCTTACGCCCATTTTACGTAAAAACTGCCACCAATTGATTTTGTCTAGTTCCTTTTGTTGCTTCTTATTATAGGCTTTAAAATCGGTGAGTAGCTGTTGGTATTTGTTTTCCCAGGCTTTATTATGTTCCCAAGTAGTAGGAGGAGAGTATTTTTGATTAATAATAAGCCCTGTATCAAACTGATGGTTATTAAGTTTCAAGTCAAATTCCTTACAATAGCCAATAATTTTAGGGTGAGACTCTCCTACCCATTCTGCTCCGAGTTCTACGGTCATTTTAGAGGGTTCATCTATAGTATGTGTAAAGACACGCCCTCCAATCCGATTACGAGCCTCTAAGAGCACTACATCCAAGCCACTTTTTTTGAGCTGATAAGCGGCTGTCAGACCTGATAAGCCTGCTCCAAGGATGATTACTTTTTGGGGCTTAAAGATAAAGGCAGGCATAGAAAATGCAATTGCACTTCCAGCAGCCATGATTCCTGTATTTTGGATGAACTCTCTTCGGTTAAGCATAGTATTGAGATTTAGGGATAACTTAACTAAATAGTTTTATCTGTTGTATATTTCTATTTTGAGTATTTCAAGGTAAGATTTTTTTTTGAATAAAAAATAAAAGTACTTTTAAAATTGACTTTTTTTATATGTTTATTTTAGATTCATATAAATAACCAAATTTAATAACCTTCCTTCTAGCATTTACCAGCTACATTGACAAACTGCCACACAACAAGGAATCAAGAAGGTAGTTGTGCGGTAATGCAGAGAATACTAAAAAAAGGAATGCTAGAGGCAACACTTCTCACAGTGTTACCTCTAGCATTTTTGAAAATGACCATTACATTTTTTAAAGTCATCAACTTTTATGTAAATCAACTCTATGAGCTGTGTAAGAGATTAGTTATTAATTATTAAGTTATGGATAATGAGCACTTTGTTTAAAATAAATATCCATTTTATTTTTAAACGTACATTCAAGCTATTACAAACTCATCATTCATAACTTATAACTCATCTCTCACTAAGGCAATCAGTACTTTATAAACTGAATAGATTTGGGCGTTAAACCAGAACCACTAATACGCAAAATATAACTACCTGTTGACATTATTTGATTACTCAAGTCTATTTGTATCTGATTCTCTTTTATTATTTGTTCTCCTTTTAAAATTGTTCTTCCCATTCTATCTTGGATGATATAACTTACTTTTTCTTGGAGAGAGGTATCACCTGTATAACTCAGAGTAAGTATATTCTGGGTGCTAATAGGGTTAGGATATAAAGACCAACGAGCCTCTTCTATCTCAAATGTCGGAGTAGTAACCGTATCAAGCATAGACTTTTGAGCGACGCAGTTTTGAGCATTATCCCCTAATCCACTCGGAATCAAACCTGACTCACCAATGAAAATTTTATCTAAGCCAGTACCATTTTCACGATAATATACATCTAGAGTATGTTGCCCAACAGTTAAAGTAAAATTTTGATTTAAAACTTGCCTCCAACGAAAACCACTTTCACCAAGTATATAAAGATTTTCCCACCAGCTGATAGGACTAGCTCCATCCAAGCTAATAAAAAATGAG
>JBBRUH010000608.1:0-2645 GCA_038248005.1 Cytophagales bacterium
TGGTATTTGCCATTAGAAGTGAGGTAAGCTCGTTGCTTTCCTGTTTCCTTATCAATCTTTGTATTTAAAACAACATTGTAATTATGTTCTTCGTTTTTTAATTCTTTAAACTCAACTCCTATAAGTTTTAAAATAGTCATCAATTCAAGTTCCGTAATATTGATGTAGTACGACGACCAACCATCAGAGTTTCTGTCTAATAGTTGAAAAACAACACCAAATATTGCGGCGGAATTTCCTCTATTTATCTCGTCAATGACCAAAGCAGTGTTATTAATTTCTTCACTTTCTGCATTGAGAATATTCTTGTATGCTTGTGACAAAGCAATTAAAAAATGTCCAGCATAAAAGTTATATTCAACTTTACTTGCTCTGGTGTATGGAACTAACTTACCTACAAAGTCTCCATAGGTGTATTCAGGATGAAATACTGTTTTGATGATGTCATTTTTATCAGTTATTCCCAAATCATTGGGAATAATCTCGTTATCAACTCTGTGGCTTTTCCCAGTACCAGGACTACCAAAAAGGATTTTTTGAATTGGTTTTGTCATATTTTTACTAATTAAAATTAAGATTTAATGATAAAGTATAGCCAATCTACCACAGCTTTCCCCTTCATTTCCTCAAATATGCTTTGTTTCTTTGAATAAATAAAGGAAAACAGACCAAATAAGTGAAAAAATGGGGATAAACCTTAGTATTTTGATGATTGTGTGCCTGTAATCAGGTTGTAAAGTACTTGTAACGATGTGTAAAGTACTTGTAAAGTACTTGTAACGTACTTGTAAAGTACTTGTAAAGTACTTGTAATCCTCAGCTTATCTCATCTGCTTATGGGCAAGTGGAGCTGATGGAGTGAGTGATTTTGTAATATTCCTAGTATTTACTTTTTTTCAGGTATTTCTCTGGAAGTCTTATTTTTACAAAAAAATAACCCTCGAAGAAATTTCCGAAATTGCTTACTACATTACTACAAACGCCTAAAATCTTTATTCACAGACTGTATGAGCCTCTTTCTTGTAGTAAGTCATATTTTTTGTAGTTACTACATTTTTGATTGCTTACTACATCTACTACACTTCTTAGCCTTATTTGTAGTAATGTAGTAACCTTGTAGTAAGTAATATATTAATTTGCTTACTACATAAAATCTATGTTTACAGACTGTCTAAGCCTGTTTTATTGATTTGTAGTAATGTAGTAAGCAAATAGAAGGATTTTATAAAAAATAATTATTCATCCCATTCATCAGGATAGCCTTTATCCTGAGTACTTTCTGTATCATTTGTACTTAAGCTAGATATATATTGTAGCATATATGCTTTGTAGGGGTTGCCATTACCTTTCCTAATTGATTTTTTAATAAAACCTAAGTCTTTCAGGGCTTGAGTGATGTTATAAGGCTTTAAAGTCGTTTTTTTAGTGCCTTGAAGCATTTCCACAATCTCACTCATAGACAGTGCATGATAACCAGCATTATCTTTATTTGCTTCAAATTCTTCATTGCTCACAGCTCTGATAGTCTGCATCAGAATATCCTTCTCCATAGTTACAATTTTATACTTCCTATTGGCTTCTTCATTTGCTTCAACATCTGCTTTGGTCATTTGGTACTCAAAGCCATTTTTATAGAGTGCATAGGCTTGTGCGTATATTAAATTAATATCCAGCTTGGAGTAGGCAAAATCAATGTTCAATATATCAAAACACAGCCAACGAACACTCCCAGTTTCATCACTCAAAAATTCATCTCTGTTGGTACTGCCAATAAAGGAGGCGACTCTATGAGCCATACTAGGGTTGGCATCATAAGGCTTACGAACCTTTACCACATCTTTTGAGAATACACTTTTGAGGGCGTTAATTTCAGTTTTATTCAAGGTACTCAGCTCGTCTAGGTTTATCCAGAAATTTTGGCACAAAGCTATCAAACTATCCTTGTCAGTTCCTATATTTTCAGCGATATACTCACTCAATTTTGGGGGTGCTAAGAACCTACAAAACGTAGATTTTCCATTATTTTGATTGGGCGAAACCAATACCAAACATTGCTTATTCACTACCTCTGTATCAATAGCACAAGCTACGGTACGCACTATAAACTTTTTGAAGTGATACAAAAACCGCTTAGAATCACTGGTACTGATATGGTTGGCAAGCTCAGTAATGTAATCCTTGTCGTTTTCATTCCACTCAGGTAAATCTTTGAAGTAGTCTATGAATGGATTGTATTCAGGCACAAAATCAGACTTTAAGAGAGATTTGATAGCTCCCAGAGAAAACTTAACATTTCTTTTTTGAAACTCCCTATTGATTTCATCAGGATTTAGTTCTTTGAACTCACCTGTTAGAATCTTGCTGTATTCAAATCTATTAGCAATGATATTATTTCTGATGGAGTAATGTCTGCTGAGATAAGCCTCAGCAATATTGATGGCTTTCTCTTTTTTAAGTTGTTGTTTGAGTATAGATAGCTCTTTAGCAGGCTTAGTGTGTAGTATCTCTATAATCTCATCAAGAAGTTCTACCTCTTCACCCTCATACATTGAAGTCTTATTTTGTGCTTTCTTACTTTTTTGGCTTTTAGCTGTACCGTTTTGCTTTGGTTCTGATGGGCTGTGAGAAGAAGGTTTATCTGAAAA
>JBBRUH010000609.1:0-2630 GCA_038248005.1 Cytophagales bacterium
TAGCTTACAAATTTCATTTAAATTAGTTTTTGTAAATATTTGATTATCAGATTTTTATGATTTTTGTTCATAATATTTTTTTAAAAAAAACTCATAAATTAAAATGAATACTTAGTTTTACTTTCTTAAAATGTAATGAATAGTTCAAATGCACTACTCATTCTCTAAAATAATAATTACATTAAACTATGAGTGATATATTAGAAGTCAAGAATATCTCTAAAAATTACGCTACCCACCAAGCACTCAAAAATGTGAGTTTGAGCATTCCGCATCAAACTATTTTTGGTTTATTGGGGCCTAATGGAGCAGGTAAAACGAGTTTAATCCGAATCATTACACAGATTATTAGTAAAGATGGAGGAGAAATATTCTTTAATGGTAAACCTCTTGCTCCTGAGCATATTGGGCAGATTGGCTACTTACCTGAAGAAAGAGGTCTTTACAAAAAAATGAAGGTGGGAGAACAACTACTCTATCTCTCTCAGCTAAAAGGTCTAAACAAAAAAGAGGCAATGCATCGTCTTAAAGAGTGGTTTGTAAAGTTTGACATCAAAACTTGGTGGGATAAAAATATAGAAGACCTCTCAAAAGGGATGCAACAGAAGATTCAATTTGTAGCTACTGTTTTACATGAGCCGAAGTTGATTATTCTGGATGAACCTTTCTCTGGTTTTGACCCCGTCAATGCCAATCTTATCAAGGATGAAATCTTAGAACTACGCCGCAAAGGAAGTACAATTATCTTTTCTACACACCGAATGGAATCCGTAGAAGAGCTTTGCGACCACATTGCATTGATTAATAAATCTGAGAAAATCTTGGATGGGCCTAAAAAACAGGTCAAAGACCAGTTTAAGAGTAATATTTTTCGCCTAGAATATAGAGGTAGGCTTAATACCTCTAATGCTTATACCATCTTAGCACAAGAAAAACTAGACGATAACTACTACCAAGCTAATCTCAAAGCAGCAGACGGGATGAGTCCTAATCAGTTACTACAGGAGCTGATGCCACAGGTAGAAATTTCAGCTTTTCAAGAGAGATTGCCTAGCATGAATGATATTTTTATTACGCTCGTAACGGGTAAAAACCCTGCCGAATCTCTTCAGGAGCCACAGATCAATACAGATGTAGAAATCTAAAATGAGTCTTACAAATCAAAAGAAAATTCAAAAATCATGGATAAAATATTATTAGTTCTTAAGCGTGAATACCTTGTGCGTATTCGTAAGCGCACTTTTTTGATTATGACTTTGCTTACACCTATCTTATTGGCGGCATTATTTGTTGTGCCTGTTTGGTTGGCTTCCAGCTTCAAATCTGAGAAAATAGTAGAGGTCATAGATGAAAGTGGTGAAATAGGCCCACTCCTCCAAGACCAGACTGAGTTGAAATTTATCAAATCAAAGATTAATAAACTTGCTGATGCCAAGGCTGCCCTTGATACAAGTAAAAGCTATGCCTTGCTTTATATTCCTAAAAACAGCTTAGAAAAACCAGATAACATCAAGATTTTTTCTAAAAAAAGTATCAGTATAGACATAGAACGAGATGTAAGAGAGGAAATAGAAAACCGAATGGAAGATCTCAAACTTACTCAGTCAGGTATAGACAAAGAAGTATTGGCAAATATTAAAACAGATGTAAACTTAGGTACAGAAACCCTCAGTGGAGAAGAAAGTAGTGCAGGTGCAGCTACCATGGTTGGATTTATAGCAATGTTTGCGATTTATATGGCTGTTTTTTTATATGGCTCACAAGTGATGCGAGGAGTAATAGAAGAAAAATCAAGCCGAATCATCGAAGTAATTATTTCATCAGTTAAACCTTTTCAGTTAATGATGGGTAAGATACTAGGAGTGGGTTTAGTAGGTGTTACGCAATTTATCCTTTGGATAGGTCTTACTTATTTACTTTTGATAGGAGCAGCTTCTTTTCTTGATTTAGACAAAGTAGCCGAAGACCAAGCAAAAGCCCAACAAGAAACGGAGATAGTCAAAGTAGATGAAGACGCTTCTGTATTAGATAAAAATGCTAAAAAAACAGAGCAAACAGATAAAGATCAAAAAGGAATTACTAAGATATTCTCTGCCTTAGGTACGATTAATCTGCCTCTAGTAGTAGGTGCTTTCTTGTTTTATTTTGTGGGTGGTTACATGCTTTATAGTGCATTATTTGCAGCTGTGGCATCAGCAGTAGATAATGAGGCTGATACCCAGCAATTTCAGCTACCTATCTCCGTGCCACTCATTGTCGGGTTTATGATAGCCCAAATCTCAGTAATAAAAGACCCTGACGGAATAGTGGCCGTATGGGCATCTATTATTCCTTTCACCTCTCCTGTAGTGATGATGGCTCGCTTGCCTTTTGGTGGAGTAGCTATCTGGGAGTTGGCTGTTTCTATGATAGCTCTTGTAGGTGGATTTATCTTTACTACTTGGGTGGCTGCTCGTATTTACAGAATAGGTATCTTGATGCACGGCAAAAAACCAACTTTCAAAGAGCTAGGCAAATGGATTTTCTATAAAATGTAGTAGAATAAGCAAGGACTTTATGATATAAAAAGAGGAGTTGATTTTCATCACTCCTCTTTTTTTTGTGAAATATCAAAATTTTAAAAAATAAAA
>JBBRUH010000610.1:0-2618 GCA_038248005.1 Cytophagales bacterium
AGTTTTATCAATTTATGGAAATGCTTTTGAATGAAAAACCTTAGATTACAGGAGGCTTTTCTTTTATTCATTTTTCAATGGTAAGGAAAATTCCACTTAAAAACCAATCAAGATGTCAATATTCTATAAAAAAATAGTAAGCCTCAGCCTGTATTTGATATGGATTCAAAGTACAGCACTGATGTCTCAAACCCTCTCAGGCACAGTCATTAACCAAGCTGATAAAAGCCCTTTACCCTTTGCGAATGTGTTTTTGAACAATACTCAGATAGGAACTACCACCACTGAGTCAGGCAGTTTTGTGCTGACAGGGGTTGCAGAAGGCACGTATGATTTGATAGTTTCCTACATTGGGTATGAAGTAACAAGTCAGATGATTACAGTTTCTAAGAATAACACACCTCTAGAGATTTCACTCATTCCCAAAAGTACAGAGCTTGCTGAAATCGTGGTGGAAGAGGATAAAAACTGGCAATCTAATTACCTTTTTTTTGTAGAAAACTTCATAGGCAGAACACCCCTTGCAAGTCAATGTAAAATCGTGAATCCTGATATTTTGTATCTCAAATATGATTATGATAGCCTAATACTCAAAGCTAGGACAGATGAGTTTTTAGTTATTGAGAATAAAGCATTGGGCTATCGGATAAAATACTTGTTGGTATCATTTAGAGATGATGCTCGCAATAGGTATCAATCTATCTTAGGCTATACATTATTTGAAGAACTCGAAGGCTCAGACAAACGCAAGCAAAAGTGGCAAAAAGAAAGAGACAAAGCATACAGAGGCTCTTTTAGTCATTTTTGTAAGGCTCTCCTGAGCAATACCTGTGAGCAAGAAGGCTTTTTGGTGCGTAAACTGGAGCGTAAACCAAACCCAGATAGACTACCTGATGATACCATAAAAGCGGCATTTCAGAGTCTTCGCAATCAAGGAATGAGTTTAAGTTCTGATACACTTGCCTATTGGTTAGAGGAATCAAGGAAACCTCGTTTGATAGAAATTCTAAATCCTAATCTCATTGCCACAGATACACTTCTCTCACAAGAGCAGGGCTATACGCTTTTTCGTTTTAGAGATTATCTTTATGTGGTCTATAACCAAGAAAAAGAAGATGATTTGTATCTTCAGCAGCAAGCCAAGTTTGGGCGAGAACCCCGTGCTAAGTCTTTTCAATCTTCTCTGATTAGTTTGATAAATGTAGCAGCATATTTTGACTCCAAAGGCTACATCATTAATCCTCTTGCTATTTTGACTGAGGGTTACTGGGCTTGGCAAGAAAAAGTAGCCGAAATGCTGCCCATAGATTATGTGCCAGAAGAAGGTAAATAGTTTTTTGGAATTAAATAACAGTTTTATCTTGGTGGAATTAAAAATAACTAAGAATCAAAAAAAGTCATCGCTAGAAGTAATGACTTTTTCATCTTTTTTTAAATTTAAACTTCTTATATTTTTTCTTACTTCACGATTATTTTGTAGAAAGGAGTAGGATTAAGTGGACAAAAATATACATACTCACCTTTTTCTAGAGTTACTTCTTTAGAGCTTGCTACCTCACCATCTTTGATAGTCTTGCTTGTGTAAGCTTCTTTGATATGATTGGCCTGGTCTGTTTTGTCGGCAGGTGCTACCACAAAACCTACAGGGTAATCTACTCCTTTATTGCTTACTTTAAAGATATATTTACTAGGTTTTAGTTTCAATTCTTTCTGGGTAAATGTACCAGGCGTTTGCTCTAATTTGATAGTTTTTACTTTTTGAGCTTGAGCTACATTAGAAAATGCTACAAATGCGAATAAGAATGCGATAATTACTAGATTTTTCAATTTTATTTTTTGCCAACTTAAAATCTATGGAGTCTATTTTCAGTAGATTATCATCTGCAGTACTCCATAAGATAGTCAGCTCACTGTCTAGTTTTTCTTTGAGAAAGTGGCAGTTTTGGGAAGTTATGACAGTAATGCATAAATACTCTCGAGCAGGCCCAGTAAATAACATATTGATTAGGGAATAATTGATGATTATTTAACCAACTTATATCGTTTATAATTCCGTTTTATAAAACCTATATAAATGTGAATATTTGCTGTTTACTTCCTGTTTATTAGTGTCTCCTTGCCCTTGGATTTGTTGGACACTCCACAGGCTGACACGGTGGAAATCATCACCCAACTTTTAAGATATAATGCGGTATTAAAGCTCCATGTTAGTCTGGATTTATAGCGTAAACGCTTGGAAATTAATGACATGTAACCTCTAAATATTTTAGACTTTCCAAGTCTGTCAGACTTGGAAAGTCTAGCATCGTTTAAACTCCCCGAAAAGTGTTTCATTAAAATCAGATTGATGTGTAGCCTCGATATTCAAATAAGTATTAACTATCAAATGACATACGCTATTTTGGATTTGCAACAAGTTAGTCTGGATTTATAATCCAGACTAAAGAGAGTAAGATTTGCAATCTTATTATTTAACGCCAACAAGTTAGTCTGGATTTATAATTCAGACTAAAGAGAGTAAGATTTGCAACCATGTTAGTCTGGATTTATAGCGTAAACGCTTGGAAATTAATGACATGTAACCTCTAAATATTTTAGACTTTCCAAGTCTGTCAGAC
>JBBRUH010000611.1:0-2614 GCA_038248005.1 Cytophagales bacterium
ATAGCTTAGCATTTTTCCATTAACAGTTTCAGTGTCAAATAGCAGTATCAGTTTCAAATATCAGTTTCAGTATCAGTATCAGTTTCAAATAGCAGTGTCATATTCTTTTGTCATTCCGTAGGAATCTGCTATATAGCGTAGCTTTTTTCAATTAACAGTTTCATTGTCAAATAGTAGTATCATTCTCTTGTCATTCCGTAGCTTTTGACACGCCTTCAGATTCCTACGGAATGACAGTAAATCTCCAACCATAAAACCATAAAACCATAAAACCATTTAACCATAAAACCATAAAACCATCCAACCATTCAACCATTCAACCATAAAACCCCTCAATCCTCCTCCACTACTTCATTCACTTCATAGGGGCAGAGTAGGCGAGTGGGAGTCTGAGAGGTGAAGACAGAGAGGGCAGGGCATCGCTCTAAGTATTCTTTAAAATGAGGGCTATTTAGGTCTATAGTTTCAGGCGAAACTTTGTTATTAGAGTTTTCTATGGGGCATAAGATTCGGACATTTGCCATCGGGAACTGCTCCAAAGAGACTGTGGTAGAGATAGCCCAAAGATGGCTCACCTTAGCAAGACCATATTCTAAGTAACCCTTGAGATTCATCAGAAGCTGATAATAAAACTCTTTTCTGTCTAGCTGATGAAAAGTAATCGCTACCATCGTCCCCTGAAACACATTGACCTCTCCGTAGTGCGTGTGTTGGCTTGCGGTATAGATAAAAGCCTTTCCTTCTTGAGTGATTTCTAAGATATTCTTGATGAGCGTCTGCGGGTGTCTGGCTTGGTGATAGATTTCATATTTTCCGACAAGGTGCTTGAAAGGATTCTCTTGAGAAGAAATAGGTATCTCACTTGGCATATCCTTGTCTATGTTTTGCAAGACTTTCGCAAGGTTAAAATAAGTTTTTTCACTTACCTCCACTGATTTATTTTTAATCTTGGAGAGGGTAGAGGTAGAGATAGGTAAATTTTTGATATGATGACGGATACAATGCTCTTTAAGATAATTAACTAACTGCTGTTGGTTTTTACCTTGTAATCGCCAATTCTCTAAAAAGGCTAAGATAGAAGCCTGAATATTTTCTAAAGTCTGAAGGTTGTTTTTCATAGACAACAAAAGTAAGTGAGACCTTTCAAAAAAACTATACCTGCGAGCTGATATCTCAGCAAAAACTCCCTGTTTTGAGCTTATGAAATCAATAAAATGAATTTAAGTATTTGATAATCAGTTGTTTAAATTATTTTTTTGCTCAATAAATTTCAGAAACTTTCTGAAACCTAAGCAAACCCTAACTTTTGGAGGAGATAAAAAGTATCAATTTAAGTGATATTAAGTGATACTAATTTGATTTTTACTGAAATCTCTTTCAAAAAAATACATGCAACTTATTTTAAATTCAAGAGGAACACATCTCTCCAAGCAAAACCACCTGATAGAGGTAAGGCAAGCCTCAGGCGAAAAACAACGGTTTCTGCCCCAAGACATAGATATGATTTTTATCTCCAAAGGCATTAGCTTTAGCTCAGATGTACTGATTTTCTCCATGCAACATAGCATAGACATTGTCTTTATCAATCACTCTGGGGAAGCACAAGGGAGAGTCTGGAACAATAAATTTGGCTCTATCGCTACCATTCGCAAACAGCAAATGCAGTTTGCCCAAGATTCGGTAGGCATGGAGTGGGTTAGGAAGCAAGTAATACAAAAAATTCAAAACCAAATCGCTTTTATCTATCAAGCACAGTATAGCCAATACTCAGATGAACATCATAAATTGATAGATACCCTCATCAGGCGTATCAAAAGAGTGCTATTACAGATTCAAGAAGCTCCACTCTCTATTAGTTTTGAAGCTAGTCTCAGAGGATGGGAAGGCACGGCTTCTAGGCATTATTTTAAAGTACTTTCTATGACTTTGCCTGAGTTTTATAGATTTGAAAAACGCTCTCGCCGCCCTGCCGAAGATATCTTTAACTGCATCCTCAATTACCTCTATGGCATCCTCTATGCCCGAGTAGAGAGTGCACTCATCAAGGCAGGCATTGATCCCTTCATAGGCATCTGGCACGCAGATGAATACAATAAACCCGTGCTAACCTATGATTTTATAGAGCCTTACCGTGATTGGGCTGATAGAATCGCTTTTAGGCTTTGCCACCAATACGCCATCAGAACTGCTGATACACAAGCCTATCAGCAAGGCTTTTGGCTAGGTCTTTCAGGTAAAAAAACCGTCATTACTGCCTTTAACGAATACCTAGAAGAAATTATCAAGCAAAAAGACCGCATCCGTGCCAGAAGCACTCACATACAGCTAGACGCTCACGCACTTGCCCAAGAAATACTGAAATTTAATAAATAAGCTTTTTCATATTTCATATTCCATATTCCATATTTCATATTCCATATTCTATATTCCATATTCCATATTCTATATTCTATATTCCATATTTCATATTTCATATTCTATATTCCATATTCCATATTCCATATTCTATATTTCATATTCTATATTCCATATTCCATATTTCATATTCTATATTCCATATTCCATATTCCATATTCCATATTCCATATTCCATATTCCATATTCCATATTCCAT
>JBBRUH010000612.1:0-2594 GCA_038248005.1 Cytophagales bacterium
CTTGGCTTTTATTCTTTTGATGAGCATAGTTATTTCAAGTTTTGAAGGGCTTTTTCTAGTATTTTTTCTACAGTACGGGTATCAATATCTTGGTTGCTGGTTTTTTTCTCATGAAAACTCTTGAGTATGTGTTCTTCTATCCAATCAAACTCTAGCTCATGCTCTACACAGAGGGTTTCTATCATACGCATGTCTTCTTTTCGGATACCATAATGGATGAAAGTGCTGTCTAATCCTTTTCTTGCCATAGTTTTGTTATATTTAAATTAAGTGATTTCTTGATCATCTTCCATTTTTAAAATGCTTTGGATTCATAATAATATTTCAAGATAGTTTTTTAGTGGCTCTTTTATTTTAAGTACTTGGGCATAATCTAGTGCTAGATCTGGCTGACGAGAAGGATTTCTAACATAGTTTTGTAAGACTTCTTTGCAAATATCCATTCCTTTTTTATAGCGAAAACGCACTGCATCACATACACAGCGTTCTAAATCATAGATTTTGATGTGGTGATTACCTAGTGTCTTTTCAGTAATGCCAATTTCCCAAATATGGCTACGCCAATGATAGGTTTGGATAGGTGGATAATCGGGCAAAGTAGGGCGCTTGTTGTCTGGAAATGCCACATGATACTCAGAAGGGGTATGCGTACTCAATTCATAAAAAGCCCAAGCAGTTGCCAAGCAAAATACCCCATCAGGTAAGATTTGTTGAACCTCTATCAGTTCACTTTCTGGCTCATAACTTGCCCATTTGTAAGTGCTATTGTGCAGTAGTATTACCCAGTCTTTTTCTAGCAACTCAGCAAGCAAAGAGGACTCTATCCCTTCTTTTTGGAGGTCTTGCTTGTGCAAAAAGCCTTTGTGTTTCTCAAATAGTTGCTCAATCTTGTATTTTTCTAGTGCTTTCATACTCATATAATATATTTACCCTCAATTTACAACAAATTTCAGATATTCCCAACCCGTCAAATCATTAGTGTTTTCTATTCTATTGAGGCAATACCTAAAATGCACTAGCTTGTTGCTGTCTTCTGAAACAATGAGTACTCCCCCAAAAAGATTCGATTTTCTTTTCTTGTTTTCTTCCTCCATATAGTCTAGCAAGGCATTGTGTTTTAGAGGTGCTTCGGGGTCTGAGTTTTTGGTTTTGGTATCAAACAAGCCTAGCCTACCATCTTTGAAATAGATAATAAAGTCTATATAAAAAAGGCTTTTCTCATTCCTAGAAGTGGTGTAAGGCACTGCAAAATGTTCTTTGCCCTTGTCGCCATTTTTATACCACCAGTAGATGTGTTCTCTGTTTTTTTCTAGGTAGTCTTTTAGTAACTTTTCGGGCTGAGAAGCTCCTTGATATTCATAAAAAGGCATTAGTGCATGGCTTTGGTTGTTCTCTTGTTTTTTATAGATTTCGGGATAAACTCTTTCTTCGGGGATTTCCCAATCTTCTGCTTCGTATCTTCTGTTTTTATTGCCTTTTTCTAGTTGCCATTTGTCATAGCGTTCTAGGGCTAGGTTGATGAGCTCGGTAAGTTTGGGCTGATTATGAGGGCTTAAGATTATTTTCCTGCCTATAAATTCATCAAAACCTGTATAATACTCAATAAACTGAATGAGTATGCTTCTCATTCTTTTCCAGCTTTTGGAGCGGTTGAGGCGTGTGATGACATTGTAGCAAAACCTATTCATCATTTCGCCTAGTTCGGCTTGTGTCTTGGCAAATTTACCCATATTATTCCCTGCATCTATGAGGCTATTGACTTCATAGACATCAGCCTCTATGTCTGTAGGGATTTGGATTTCTATGTCATCTGCATTCATTTCCCAAAGGTATTGCTTGAAGATTTCTTTATTTTTAAGTGTGCTTGCTTTTATCTTTTCATCTTCTATGATTGTAAATAGCTTTTGCTCAGGTATCTGTTTTAGTCCTTCCAGACGCTCTTCTACTACCTCATAAAAAATCCGCTCAAAATCTATGGTAAGAAGGCCTGGTGCTTTTCTATCATTGACAATAAAATTAGCCTCTAACTGAGGATAGCTTAAATCTTCTTGTCTGCGTGCTATCTGTAGGTTAAAATAATCTAAATCATCGGCTACTACCCTGATGACTTTACTCTGAATATTGGTATAGACATAGCCAAAATCTAATAATTCATTTTCATAGTGTTTTTGCTGAGGCATACGCAGTATTCTGCCTACTGTCTGCACGCCAAAGGTGGGGTTTCCTATTTCTCTAAAAATCAACAAGACCGCAGCTCGGGGGCAATCCCAACCTTGTGAGATGGCTTGCTTAAAAATCAATACCTTCTGCATCGCATTGGGTTTCTCTAAGTTGCCAAGGTTTACCTTGTCTTGACTATCTGAGAGCCAAACAGAAAGTAGATGATTATTGGCAGTGATATCATACTCTACAGCAAGGTGTCTTTCTATAGTTTCTTTTTTGGTTTTATCCTCTTGGGTAAGGGTGGCTTTTTCAGAGGGAAGCTGTATCAAAAGCAATGGATTGATGTCTATGCCTGCCTCTTGGTAGGCTTTTGCTATTTCATCACGCTTTTGCATGGCTTTGCGGAGAAGGTAAATATCTAATGTTTTGCC
>JBBRUH010000613.1:0-2583 GCA_038248005.1 Cytophagales bacterium
ACTGCCAAAGGATTTCTAATTAATGCAGATGTAAATGCTAGTTACAATATTATCAAAAAAGTAGCTCCAAAGATTTTCAATGGAGTAGAGGCTGTCGTAGTCCAGCCAGATAGATATTTTTCTATAAAATAAATGACTATTCAGTGAATAAAGAATAACACAATAGCCTATAAAATTCACAGCAGCCAGACTAGAAGAAATCTTTGCAGAACTCAATGGATAAGTTTAAACATCAAGTTTTTCACTCATAAAACTTGACATTTATAGAGAAAAAAAGTAAATTTGTGAGATGAAGTTAGCCACTCAAATACGTACTCAAATAGCCCAGTTTGACTTGGGTAAATCCTTCGGTTATGCTGATTTGGGCATAGACAAGAAAGACTATGCTACAGCTGCCAAAGCCTTAGAACGCCTACAAAAAGCAGGAAGCATCAGAAAGATAGCCAAAGGTATTTTCTACAAACCAGAGCAGACCGTATTTGGAGAACTCCAGCCCGACTATCAAGAACAATTACGCCCCTATCTCTACGAAAATGGCAAACGCATCGCTTACATCACAGGCGTTTGGTTATACAACCGCTTAGGATTGACTACCCAAGTACCTTACCGCATCAAGATAGCAAGTTACCAAAAAAGAATCAGCATCAACCGAGATAGACTCAAAGCGGATGCTGTAAAAAGCTATGCCGAAGTAACAGAGGAAAATTATGAAGTATTGGGCTTATTAGATGCCTTCAAAGACATCAAAAAAATACCTGATTGCAGTGCCAAGCAAGCCTTCACTAGGCTAAAAACGATTGTCAATGGGCTATCTACAGCAGCACTGCAAAACCTAGCAACTTATGCACTTAATTATCCGCCCAGAGTAAGGGCATTGTTAGGGGCAATATTGGCACAACAAGAAGCACTCAGCCAAGAGATAGACTTACTCAAAGACAGTCTGAATCCATTTACAAAGTTCAAGTTAGGCTTTGATGAGCAAGACTTAGAAAACCCTCAAAGCTGGAACATCGTATGAAGCTACACGAAAATAAAGAACTATTCAGGCAAGCCATCACTTTTACTGCCCAAGCAGTGCAACTGCCTGAGGTCTATATAGAAAAAGACTATTGGGTAACTTATACCTTACATACTATTTTCAGGCATGAGATAGGGAAAGATACCATTTTCAAGGGAGGTACAGCCCTTTCTAAATGCTACAAAATGATAGACCGCTTCTCAGAAGATATTGACTTAGTGATGGTCAGGCACGAAGGAGACACAGACAATCAGCTTAAAAAGAAAATTAAGACTATCAGCCAACTCATCAAACAAACACTACCAGAAGTAGAAATAGAGGGACTCACTCAAAAAATGGGGATGAACCGAAAAACAGCACATACTTACCAAAAAGTTTTTGAGGGAAATTATGGGCAGGTAAGAGATGTCATTGTGCTTGAAGCAACTTGGTTAGGCTATTATGAGCCATATACTACACAAAGCATCAATAGCCTAATAGCTGAAATGATGCTTGACAATGGTCAAGAAAAAATAGCAGAAGCACATGGCTTATTGGCTTTTGAAGTGCAAGTACTAGCCCCTACCAGAACAATTTGTGAAAAAATAATGAGTTTAGTACGCTTCTCTTATGGAGCTAATCCTTTAGATGATTTAGGAAAGAAAATTAGACATACTTATGATTTACACCAACTTTTATCAAATCAAAAATTGATGGATTTCTTTCATTCTACTGCCTTTGATGCCATGCTGCTCAAAGTTGCCAATGATGATGTAGCTAGTTATCGCAATGACAATCAATGGCTAGTACATCACCCTAGTGAAGCACTACTATTCAAAAACTTAGAAAATGTATGGAGTACATTAAAGACAGTTTATCAAGGAGATTTTAAAGACTTAGTTTATGGGAAATTTCCCAGTGAAAATGAAATATTTAAGACCCTAGAAAGCATTAAAAAACGACTTTTAGAGATTGATTGGACAATTCAACCAACATAACACAATAGCCTATGAAATTTACAGAAGCCAGACTAGAAGAAATCTTTGCAGAACTCTTAGCACAAGAGGGCTATCCGCATACCTTAGGCAATGCCCTCACACGCAGCCCCGAAGAAGTGCTTATCAAAGAAGACTTACGCAATTATCTCCTTACTAGGTACAAAAAAGAAGGACTGACCACAAGCGAGGCAGACGCTATCATTCTCAAGCTAGACACCCTCCCCTCTAGCGACCTCTACGAAAGCAATAAAAAAATCATCTATTGGCTTTCTGAGGGCTTTACACTCAAAAGAGAAGACAGGCAGCAAAAGGATATTCATATTGAGTTGATTGACTACACAGGCTTAGATGCACAGCGAAAAAGTGAACAGCTAGACAATGTATTTGCAGAAGCAACAGAACAATATGGCAAAGACCAAAATATCTACAGATTTGTCAATCAACTAGAAATACTAGGCTCAGAAAAACGCATTCCAGACGGTATTATTTACATCAATGGCTTACCCTTAGTGGTTTTTGAGTTCAAATCAGCCATAAGAGAAGAAGCTACACTTCATAGTGCTTATGAGCAAATTACTACTCGTTACA
>JBBRUH010000614.1:0-2575 GCA_038248005.1 Cytophagales bacterium
CCTTCACCTGAGGAGATGTCTTGCATTTTACCAATGGCTTTCTTTTGGAATTCAGCATCGCCTACGGCGAGTACTTCATCTACCACAAGGATTTCGGGTTCTAAGAAAGCCGCTACAGCAAAGGCAAGGCGTACGGTCATACCAGAAGAGTATCGTTTGGTAGGAGTATCTATATACTTAGCTACTCCAGAGAAGTCTATGATTTCATCTAGTTTGCTTCTGATTTCTCGCTTGGTCATGCCTAGGATGGCACCATTGAGGTAGATATTTTCACGCCCTGTGAGTTCGGGATGAAAGCCTGTGCCTACTTCTAGGAGGGAGGCAATGCGTCCTTTGGTTTTGATAGTGCCTGTGGTAGGCCCTGTTACTTTAGAGAGGATTTTGAGGAGGGTAGATTTTCCAGCTCCATTTTTGCCAATGATGCCCAATACCTCGCCTTGCTTCACCTCAAAGTTGATGTCTTGTAATGCCCAGACATAATCACCATCCACAGAGTCAAGTGTGTTGGTCTGTCCTATTTTGAGAGTAGGGTCTTCTTTGCCTCTGAGTTTTGCCCAAGAGCGAGCGAGGTCATCACGGAGTGTTCCTGAGCCAGTTACTCCTAGTCGGTATTGTTTGGAGATATTTTCTGCCTTTAATACGATGTCAGACATGCTATTAATTTAATTTAAGGTGCAAAGTTAGCCTAAAAACTTTTAAATCCAATCTAATGATGATAATCAACCTAGACGTAGCTTGGTCTCAATGAGTTGCATGATTTGAGCAATACACTCTTCAGGAGAGAAAAGATGGGTCTTGATAATCAACTCAGGGGAGGAAGGAACTTGGTAAGGAGAGTCTATTCCTGTAAAATCTTTAATGATGCCTTCTCTTGCTTTACTGTAAAGTCCTTTTACATCTCGGGTTTCGCATACCTCCAGAGGACAATCCACAAATACCTCGATGAATACTTCGGGTCTAAACAAACTTCTCACGAATTGTCGGTCTTCCTCTAAAGGAGATATAAAAGCCGAAATGGTAATGATACCTGCCTCTACCATCAGTTTAGAGACTTCCCCTATGCGTCTTATGTTTTCTTTGCGGTCTTCTAAGCTAAAATCTAGGTCTTTGCTTAGCCCAGCACGGATATTATCTCCATCCAAAATATAAGATAGTTTACCCTTTTGGTGGAGGGCTAGCTCTAATAGATTGGCAAGGGTAGATTTGCCTGAGCCAGACAGCCCTGTAAACCAGACAGTGAAAGAGTTTTGGCTTAAAAGTTTACTTCGATCTTCTCTTGTGATTTTATAATTTTGGTTTGTGATATGATTTTTTTGGCTCATTTGATTGAGTGATAATGAGTGAGTTAATTCGCAGATTCAATTTTTAAATACAACTACATCAACGCTTTTACTTAAATTGCAAAGATAGGATTTTCTTCTTGTGCTATGAAGGATAGGTAGGTTTTTGAATGAAACTGAATCTCATTGCTTGGCAGACGACACATTTTGAAGGGGTCTTACCCCTGCTCATTCTCACCTAATCCACAAAAAAAGGTAATCTTTATATGAAAGTTATGGTTATCTGACACTTTTTGTGAAGAATGAATAATTAAAGTTATTTTGAAAATATATCTACCTGATAATGAAAAAGTTAGATATATTAAAGATGCTAGATTTACTATTTACCACAAAAATTGTCATACAACCAATAAATAGAAGTTTTAGAATACTTAGATTAAACTTAAAACGCTATCTTCTCCAGCAAGAATTCATTTTTGACAAAGACTAAGCTATACGCCAATAAGTTCTTTTTTTCTTTCAGTAAGGAATCATTGCTGATGTACTTCAAGATTTGAGTCTTGGCTTCGTTTTGTGTTTCTCGTATTTTGGTATCTGTGATTTTAGCTTTGGGGATGTATTTTAGCTCAAAGATGTATTCATAATCTATTTTTCTGCTTTCAGGGGCAAGTAGCACCAAATCAGCATAACCTACGGGAGGGATGGCTCGCTCGCTTTCTATGGTATAGATATTAGCCATTGAAAGAAAAGACATCATCAAGATTTTGATGTATTTCTCATCAAATCTTTGGTAATCTCTGTCTGAGAAACGCCGAGTTACTTCAGTCAATATCTCCAAAAATGGCTCAACATTGCCTACGGTCATTTCGGCTACGGCATCGCCTACTTGCATTTCGGTATAGTCTAGTTTTTCTCTCTCGGTAATCAGCCAAGCAAAATAATCCCAGTATAATTCTTTAATCACATGGTTAGGAATAGCAAAACTTAACCGTCCTCTTGATTCGCCCTGAATGGTGAGGTAGCCCATATAATACAAGAAACTCACAAACTGACTGTCAGAAAAGCCTCGCTCAAAAGAGAATTGCAAGATAAGGTTTTCTTCTATGTATTGTTGGTGCAGAATTTTCTCCAAAATGGCATAATTGCCTGCTGGGTTTTGTATCTCAAACATCAATTTGAGTTTGCCATAATCGGGGGCAATGTTAGGGTCAAGCATCTCTTTTGGATACTTTTGGTAGCGTTGGAAATGCTTGCAAAAATATAAGATCATATCCGAATTATAAATCCTTTTGAAA
>JBBRUH010000615.1:0-2569 GCA_038248005.1 Cytophagales bacterium
GCCGACGCATGGCAGTGATTTTTTTCTTAATCACTTCTGTATCATAGTTACTCTCGAGCATCCAAGAATAAGAAGGCATAATAGACCCTGGTGACATCTGCTGTGGCTCTAGCATGTGAAAGTAGTGCCAGCTATCACTTCTAAGACCTCCTTCACGGTGTAAGTCTGGGCCTGTACGCTTAGAACCCCACAAGAATGGATGATCATAAACAAATTCACCTGCCTTGGAATACTCTCCGTAGCGTTCGGTTTCATCTCTAAATGGACGCACCATCTGCGAATGACACCCTACACAGCCTTCACGGATGTATAAATCTCTTCCTTCTAACTCTAAAGGAGTATAAGGTTTTACTGAGGCAATGGAAGGCACATTAGACTGAATCATCATAGTAGGTACTATCTCTAAAATACCACCAGTAGCAATGGCAATGAATGTCAAAACACTAAAAAGAATTGCACGACGCTCTAAGCCATGGTGCCAGCCTTCATTGGGCTTAGCTTCATATTTTCTGGGTAAAGCAGGAGCTTCTGCACTTTCGTTACGGATAAACTTCCCAGCACTTGCTGTCTTCATTAGGTTATAAACCATAATGAATACACCACTTAGATACAAAGCTCCTCCTACTATACGCAAAGCATACATAGGCAATATCTGCGTAACTGTCTGCAAGAAGTTACTATATACTAAGAAGCCATCAGGAGAGAACTGCTTCCACATCAAACTCTGAGTAAATCCAGCTACATACAATGGCAAGGCATAGAAGATAATACCCAATGTTCCTAACCAGAAGTGGGTATTGGCTAATTTAACAGAGTGTAGCTTAATATCCCACATTCTAGGTACAAGCCAATACATCATTCCAAAAATCATAAAACCATTCCAACCCAAACCAGCTACATGGACATGTGCGATTGTCCAGTCAGTATAGTGCGAAATCCAGTTTACATTTTTAAGAGAAAGCATAGGCCCTTCAAAAGTAGCCATCCCATACGCCGTAACTGCTACTACCATAAATTTCAAAACAGGATCTTCTCTCACTCTATCCCAAGCACCACGCAAGGTAAGCAACCCATTGAGCATACCGCCCCAAGAAGGAGCAATCAGCATAATAGAAAATACTGTCCCTAAGCTTTGGGCCCAATCAGGCAAGGAAGTATAAAGCAAATGGTGAAGACCTGCCCAGATATAGATAAATATCAATGACCAAAAGTGAATGATAGAAAGCTTGTAAGAATATACAGGACGATTAGCTGCCTTAGGCAAATAGTAATACATCAGACCTAAGAAAGGCGTAGTTAAGAAAAATGCCACCGCATTGTGTCCGTACCACCACTGCACTAGAGCATCTTGCACACCAGCGAATACATAATAACTCTTAAATAAGCTAATAGGCAATTGTATAGAGTTGAAAATATGCAATACTGCTACAGTAATAAAAGTAGCCAAGTAAAACCAAATCGCTACATACATGTGTCGCTCACGGCGTTTAAGGATAGTGCCAATCATATTGATACCAAACACAATCCATATTACTGCAATCGCAATATCAATAGGCCATTCTAACTCAGCATACTCATGGCTAGTGCTATAACCTAATGGAAGTGTAATCGCTGCTGCCAAGATAATCGCTTGCCAGCCCCAAAAGTGAATGTAACTCAAAGCATCACTGAATAGCCTTGCTTTCAAGAGACGCTGCAAAGAGTAATAAATCCCTGCAAACATCGCATTGCCCACAAATGCAAAAATTACTGCGTTGGTGTGCAATGGTCTGATTCTGCCAAAACTCGTAAAAGGAATCCCCATATTGGCAGCAGGATAGACCAGTTCTATGGCAGCCAACAGACCAACCGACATGCCTATAATCCCAAATACAGTAGAAGCAATCATAAAAAGACGGACGATATTATTATCGTAACTAAATTTCTCAATCGTCAGGCTTTGCTGCCTTTCTTCAATAAGTATATTTTTATTTTCTATCATACTTTTTCTGTTTTGAACCTTATTATAAGCTCTTGAAGGTAAATTTTAATTTCATTACTTCAAAAGTAAGAGTCAATCAGAGAGATTAATATGATATAGATAGGGGAACAAACTGACTTTTGTCAGTTTATTAGCTGATAGGCTAAAATTGATATATATATTGCTTTAAAAAATTGAGTGAACTAAAAAAAACCACCTTTTTTTATTTAAAAAAGGTGGTTTTAATCTTAGATATTGTAAAATAATGTTTGAATTAAAGAAGTGTTCTAAAACTATCGTAAAGATTCCTTATTCTGTCTTCTTCTCTCGGCAAGCTCTTCCGAAATATCTTCTATCCTAATTAGAATAGTCGTGACCTCCTCATTCTCATCTTTTTCAGGGATAATGGTGATTTTATGCAAAGAAATATTTTTTAAGATTTTATTGATGAGAATTTCTTCAAATACAAGGCTTTTTCCAGCAAATGCCCCATCAATATATGCCATCCACTCATCAAACTTGGTCATCGGGAAGATATCAGGCAAATGATAATCAGGCTGTAAACAAAAATTCCACTGATTAAAGAAAGCCTTTGTTTTAAAAGAATAC
>JBBRUH010000616.1:0-2557 GCA_038248005.1 Cytophagales bacterium
AAAAAATCAAATAAAAGTAGGTTCTATAGACAAACTTCATGCTCGTGTAGTTACACATTTGCAGTTTGATGATGAAGCCCTACATCGTTTTCTAGAAGTCTGTAATTCTTTTAGTGAGGTGCAGGTTGGCTAGACAGCGTTTGTTTTTTAGTGGTTCGTGCTTTGTGAATCACTTGTTATAAAATTTTGTAAACTGCCTTTTGAATTAGAGAGTTTGAAGAATATCTCATTTATATTTTTATATTACTCTAAGCAAAATGCTAAAAATAGATTAATCATTATAAGTTATTAAAATACTCATTATCAAGGTATTGTAAACTCATAATTCATAACTTATCTCTCACTAAGCAACCTATCAGTTTATTTTATGCGTATATTAGAGGATTATAACCAAAAAATATTTCATCAAACTTTTACAGCAAAACACTCTATGAAAACACCCTCTAACTTTTATCATTCAAAGATACTATTTGCATTGATATTGCTCATTGGTATGAGTAGCTATCAATCAGAAGCCCAAATTAGCAAGGGAGGTACACCTTATAGCTTTGGATCTAACTTTAAAAACCTCAATACTTCTCCACTCAAAATCTTAGAAGTAGAAGCTCCTGATATGGAGAAAGTACGGCAAGAAGATGCTCAGACTGTTAATACTAACCGATTTGCAGTAGCCCGTCCCGTCAATCTCACTCCTCAAAACTCAGGTCAATGGACTAACTTAGAGAATGGAGACCGTATTTGGAGATTACACATTCAATCAAAAGATGCTCTTTCTTTAAGAGTATTGTTTAGTAAATTCTGGCTTCCTGAAGGTGCAAAAGTATATATTTATACACCTGACAGACAATATATTCAAGGTGCTTTTACCAATCTAAATCACCAAGCGAGTCTTCGTTTTGCTAATATTCCTTTGGATAGTGATGAACTGATTGTAGAGTATTATGAGCCTCGCAATGTATCTAAAGCAGGAATGATTGAAATATTTAGAGTGGATTACGGCTATCGTCCTTTTGCTGATTTTGAGTCTGGTGATAAAAGTGGATATGGAGAAGATGGTTTTGGGGCTTCGGGTGCCTGTAATGTCAACGTTAATTGTAGCTTAGGTAATGATTGGCAAGATGAAAAAAGAGGCGTAGTAAAAATAATTTTGACCAATGCAGGAGGAGCAGATCATTGTACGGCTTCCCTCATCAACAATACAGCTCAAGATAGAGCACCACTGATGCTTTCTGCTAATCACTGCATATCAGGCAGTGGTGCATTTGTAGATACTTGGGGGTTTATTTTTAATTTTGAAGCGGTGGGTTGTGCTAATCCTAGTTCTTCGCCTAGTACTGGTCAATCTATAGTAGGGGCTACGCTACTTTCTAAATATGAAAACTCTGATTTTGCACTAATGGAGCTTAATTCTACAGTTCCTTTTTCTTATAATGCTTATTTTAATGGATGGAATCGCTCTAGCAGTATTCCTGCAAGTACAGTTTCTATTCATCACCCTAGTGGAGACATCAAAAAAATCTCTATTGATACCAACGCACCTACGCTTGCAAGTTATTTAGGAGAAACAGGCTCAGGGACCACTGACTTTAGAGTAGTTTGGGATCAGAATACTACCACAGAAGGTGGCTCCTCAGGCTCTCCACTTTTCAATCCTAGCGGACAGATTATTGGGCAATTGCAAGGAGGAGGCGCTTCTTGTACGAGTCTGACTTCACCTGATTATTATGGGCGATTGGCTGTTTCATGGAATGGAGGAAGTACAGTCGCTTCTTCACTTGCTTCTTGGCTTGACCCTAGTAATCTAGGTGTAAGCAGCATGAATGGTATAGAAAATATACAACCTAATAATGATGTATTGGTTACGAGCATTTTGAGTACACTCAGTTCTTGTGATTTTACAAGTAGCACACCTATAGAAATAGGTGTATTTAACCAAGGAAGTAACTCACAAACTAACCTTACGCTTTCCTACACACTTCGCCGCACCAATAATACTGTAGTTTCTACGGGTAGTGTCAATATCGCAAGTATTGCGTCTGGTTCTGCTGTTTCACGTACTTTTAACGTAGATATGAGTGAATTAAATCAGACTTATACCTTTGAGGCGGTGATTGCATTGAATAATACAACAGACCAAACACCTTCTAACAATATCCGTAGACAGACATTTTCTACTATATCAGGACTGACTAGTTATCCTTATAGTGAAGGTTTTGAAGAAGGACAAGCTGAATGGCAAAGTAGTGGCACCAATAATCAATGGGCTTGGGGTACTCCTAACCAAAGTATTATCAATGCGGCAGCAAGTGGCACTAGAGCTTGGGTAATTAATCTAAATGGCACTTATAGTAATAATCAGAATGCAGCATTAGTCAGCCCTGTTTTTGATTTTAGAAGTCTTAGCAATCCTACTATTAGTGCCTCTGTTTTTATCAATACAGAATTAGATTTTGATGGCTTACAACTACAAGCAAGCACTGATTTAGGGCAAACTTGGCAAACTGTGGGAGGACTAGGTACAGGCTTGAATTGGTATAATAATAATAGCAGTAATTTG
>JBBRUH010000617.1:0-2553 GCA_038248005.1 Cytophagales bacterium
CCCACTTCATTAATGTACTGTTTTTTGATTGAGTCCTTATTTTCTCTTTCCTTGTCTTCAAGAAAGAACGTTACACGAAATCTATCATCAGATTTAACAGCCTGTAAACAAACATCTATCTTTAGGAAGGTATTACCATCAGTACTTGTACCTAAATACTCTGCAGATTTACTGTCCTCTTTAAGCTCAATCCCTAATAACTCCTTATACTCTTCAATAGAGGGATTAATAGTTAGTACTTTGGCTTCAAATAAGCCTACTTTTTTTGCAAATCCTTCTGAATTTGTGTGTTCTCTTTGCACTCCTCCAATGTTACCCATTCTTCTTTGTTTTTAATTATTATTTATTTATTTATAACTCTTACTTAAACTTCTCTGTAGTTTTACTTATTCGTAGTATTTATTAACTGTATCTACTACTACTTGCATGTTATTTGGAATTTTTAAATCCATGAACATTTCAGAGGGACTCTTTGCAGGATACTTCTTATACCTATTAGTAATAAAGAAGTAGTCTGTTTTTTCTCCTTTAGTCTCAGTTATAGCATATAGTACTACAGTAAAAAGTCCTTCCATCTTAACTTGGGAGTCTATCATCTTTCCTGCAGTTTTCATCTTATAAGTAGTAATGTCTCCACTATCTTCTACCTCCTCTTGATGAGAAAAATATATAATAGTTAGATCGTCTCTTAACTTCTTTGCACCTTGAATAAGGTTAACCATTTGTTGTGCCATTACGGAAAACTTTGTATAACCAGTCTCTGTAGCTTTAGCAATAAGATTAAAAGCCATAATATAGTTACCATCTTCAATAATGACAGTTTTAATTTGAGGTGCAGAGTCTGAAAGGGTTTGTAGTAGTCTTTGAATTTCTGTGGCTTCATTAACATCCTTATAATTTTTATTCTCCCTATTGTAAATCTTAGAGCTTCCTTTAAAGGGTAACTCCTTTCCAGCTACATTAACAATGTAAGTTTCTTTAGGATCTAGAAACTGGATGCTGTGAGACTTTCCATTTCCGGTATCTCCCACTAATGCAATTAATTTACTCATATACTTCTATTTTAGTGTTGATTTATTGATATTAAAATTTTAAATTTTTATCTCTCCATTTTCTAAATTCCCAATATCCCATATTTCTTACTTTACTAAACTCTGTCAATAACGCAAGATGTCGTTTACTAAGATCATTATAATCTGTAGTGGTTTCTTTTAACTTATCTGCTATCCCCTTAACATTTTCTTCGTCTGTAAGTGCTTTCCCTTGAGTTAAGCTTACATCTTTAATGATTACTATGTGCTTCTTTCTCATGAGCTCCACCTTCCTTAGATTATTGTAGTGCTTTAAAGACAATACTACTGTGTTTTCTTTCATTTCTTATTGATTTATTAATATTTAAATACTAAATTTACTAAGAATTTACGTCCTCTCCAAAGATTTCTACTAAATAAATGTTAAAATATTCACAAATATCTCGCATATAAAAGCAGAAATATCCTCCACTCATATGACATTCAATAGGATTATCCTCTGTAATATGAGACCCTAGTAACTCGTTCCATTCCTCAAGATAATAAGTAGGAATAAAAAGGAGGACATTAGGGGGCTCATGAATATAATGATATTCTAAATCATTATCCGTTACAAATTTATAGAGTTCAAGTGCTGTCATACATACTTAATTTTACTTTTATCAAAGAATTCTAATGCCTTTTTAAGCCAAGCTAACTCTGTTTCCTCATTAGAGGAAATAATATAAATGATTGCCTTTTTATCAGGATTATTGTATTCTAAACTCATACAGCGATTTACTTTTTGAGCTAAGTTCTCACTATTTCCATCAAAGTAATTAATGATAACTCTGTTTAAAGCTTTATAAGTCACTCCTGTATTACCAATTTTTACAACAGCAAGATGATTTCCCTTTCCCTCTACAAAATTGCTAAAATCTTCATTATTTTTTGATTTAGAATGATGAGAAGAAATACCAAGTTTATCTGCAATACTAGTGAGCCCACAGAATACCAGAATACGATCCTCTGGATGTTTAGCTAAAATTTCCTTTGTCTTCTGGAGT
Source organism: Cytophagales bacterium (assembly GCA_038248005.1). GTDB lineage: Bacteria > Bacteroidota > Bacteroidia > Cytophagales > Microscillaceae > JAABSX01. The sequence continues at coordinate 2,078 of JBBRUH010000617.1, forward strand.
TTAGCCAGGCTATTCTGAATAATTACCATTCTTCCTAACCTGAGGAACATTGTATTTTTTCCTGTTTCTTCTAACTTTTTGATAACATAGGTATAATTGTCAAACTGTTTCTTTTCTGTTCGTAACTTACCCTTAAAGTCTTGCTCCATCTTAGTATCTAAAGGAACTTTTATCACCTTAATCTCATAGTCTGGTAAGACTCCTTCCTCTATAGCTTGATCAATCTTATACATTGCAATAACGCATAGATTAAGCTCAGACTTAAGATCTCTTTTAGTCCAACTAGAAAGAGTACCTGTAAGTCCTAACACTACTTTATTCTCTTTAAAAAGTTTCTTACAAACCTGAATTTGTGCAGGACTTAATAAGTGTATCTCATCTATTACAATAATATCATACTTATTATCTACAAGATTCTTAAGAGAAAGATGTGTTGAATAGGTAACTCCTCCATCATTAAACTCACGTGTAATAAA
>JBBRUH010000618.1:0-2550 GCA_038248005.1 Cytophagales bacterium
GAAAATACTATTTTTAATTAAAATTCACTTTATATTAATACATTTCATTGTTATAATGTAATAAATATATAAAACCTACTTATTTTTGAAAAATAAAATTGCACTAAGCTAATTTTATATTAGTTTATCAAGCACTTAAATGATATACCTTACTCTTTTCACACTATCTTTCATTATATTCACCTGTATTTTCATGGGGGAATATATCTGTTTTTATACAATACCCACCTTCAAAATCTCTAAAAACATTAAAAAACTGATTTTTTTATTTTTTAGCTTCTGTATAATATCTAATTACATTTCTGCTCAAATCAAAGGGAACAACACTCAATTTTCAAAAATCTATCAAACTAAATTAGATACCAATCAACTTTTGGTCAAAGAAGCCCTCCTCCAAAAATCAACGCCACAAAATATCTCAGAGTTACAAAAGCTTTATAAGCATATCGCAGAAACCGCAGAAGAAAAAGGTGATTTTAAAGAAGCATTTTACTATCACAAACTATTCAGAGAACTCTCTGACTCACTCTACGCTGCAGAAACGGCTAGACTTAAACAAGAACTTCTAATAAATACAGAAACTCCACAGGAAATAGCCAATAATAACAAAGAGCTTATTCTGCAGACACAGATTCGTAATTTATTTATATTTTTTTCCCTACTGATTCTGATAATTGCTTTTTTCTTGTACCGAATTAACCTACAAAGAGCTAAAGCCAATGGACGACTTGTAGAGCAAAATACAGAGATGCTCCAACAAAAGAAGAAAATTACAGAATCACAAAAAGCCATCGAGAAAAAAAATCGTTTGCTAGAACTCCAAAACTACGAAATCACACTAAAAAACAGAGAAATACAAACTCAAAATCAAGACGTAAAAGACAGTATAGAATATGCTCAACGTATCCAAGCAGCTATGCTTCCTTCTTCTGAGACCATTCAGCGAATTTTGCAAGAATATTTTGTCCTACTCAAGCCTAAAGATATCGTAAGTGGAGATTTTTATTGGCTTCACCAAGAAGAAGATAAAATTATAGTGGCTGCTATAGATTGTACGGGGCATGGAGTACCAGGAGCATTTATGAGTCTGATAGCCAAGCAATTGCTGGATGATATTATAATTCAGCATAACATGACTGAACCTGCTGATATTCTGAATGCACTTCACCAAAAAATACGCCTAGCACTTAATCAAGCTGAGTCTAATAACAAAGATGGAATGGATATGACTTTGTGTCTAATCGATAAAAAGAAAAGAACATTGACCTTTGCAGGTGCTTATAATCCGATGGTAGTGATTCAGAATGGAGAAATTGACATCATCAAGGGGGATAGTTTCCCTATAGGTGGATGGCATTTTCAAGGCTCTAAACGAGCTTTTAGTCAGCAAGAGGTTTCACTATTACCTGATACAGATGCAATGATTTATCTCTATAGTGATGGCTATCAAGACCAGTTTGGAGGGGAAGAAGATAGAAAATTCATGAAATCTCGTTTCAGAAAACTACTCCTTTCTATTCACCAAAAACCAATGGCAGAGCAAGAAGACATACTCAACAAAACCATAGAAAACTGGAAAGGATCTAATACACAAGTAGATGATATCCTAGTCATAGGTGTACGCTTACAAGCCAAAGATAATTTTGTGTAAATTTCTTTGTTTAATTATAATACTCTCATAATTAGTTTCTTAATCATATTAGGGTCTTATTATAATCATCAACCAAGCCTTCATCTAATCATTTATTTTGACTAAATTTGCAAAAAAATATAAGAATAGATGATTCAATTCTTTTAAAAACCATGGAAATTAGTCTTACTACTCCTGCATTATTATTTCCTGCCATTTCTTTGTTACTTTTGGCATACAGCAATCGATTTTTAGCCATTGCAGCCTTGATTCGTAACTTACACTCAAAATACCAAGAGAATCCTACAGACAATATCATCGGGCAGATAAAAAATCTGAGAAAACGTATGTTTTTAATCAGAAATATGCAAGCCTTCGGGGTAAGTAGCTTGTTTTTATGTGTTTTGTGTATGTTTGTGCTTTTTGAAGGGTATTTGCACACAGGAGAGTATGTATTTGGCATTAGCCTCATATTTCTGATGATTTCTTTGGGTCTTTCAGTCTGGGAGATACAAATTTCTGTCAATGCACTTAATATCCAATTAAATGATTTAGAGTATAAACGTAAAAAATAAATGCACACTAAGTAATGGTTTCAAAATAATTGTTTGATTTATTCTGTTTAAAAAACTCATTATCAAGTTATTATAGACTCATAACCCATCATTTATAGCTTATCTCTTACTAAAAAATACGCCTCTATTAAATTCTTCTTTAACTTTGCAAGGCTATTGATAGTTAAGAGATAGCAAATTATATACCCATGGCAAAAAGAAACTCTAAAAGTACAGATAATCCAGAAGACTCAAAAGTAAAAGTAACCCGCTCAGGTCTCAAGAAAGCCTTAAGAATCTATAGCTATGTGCTGCCTTACCGTTCGGTATTTTTAACAGGAATGGTTTTTTTGGTCTTTTCTACCC
>JBBRUH010000619.1:0-2478 GCA_038248005.1 Cytophagales bacterium
AAGATGGTAAAAGTGCCCAATTACCTATTTCTGTCATGCGTTTTACTGATACTTCACTGAACGGAAAGGAGTGTGATTTTAAGCGTGATGGAGGTAAACTTACGCAAATAGTGGTAGAAGGAAAAATTATATATCCAGATACGATTACTCAAAAATATGTAGAAAAAGAGAAGCAACAAAGTTATAAACCTTCAGGCAATCAGCAGAAAAGTCATCAAAACCATATAGCAGATAGTATGCGAATTGACCAAACCTTTTTGCCTAAAGATACCCAAGAAGCCTTGTTAGGTTCAAATACCACTGAAATACCCAATTTCCTATTGAAATTGCATAAAATAGCTAGATTTGATGATGTAAGAGAAGTATTTACCTTTTTCAAAAGAGAACGAAAAGGAGATAACTATGAAATTAAAACAGATTATCAAGACTTTAATTTTAAGCAGTTAGCCGAAAGACAGATGAAAGTGGCAAAAAATCAATCTTTAGACCAACTCATTAGCTTACAATTAAAGCTAAACTGGCGTTTGGCTTTGGGTTTAGGGATTGATAGTGTATATGAGACAGGCATTACCTTGCATCATATCTATGGTATTCCTTATATCCCTGCAAGTGCTATAAAAGGAGTAGTAAGAAGTTGGATAATTACACAAGAGTTTGGAGAAGAAAAAGCTCCTAGTAATGAACACAAATATCCTTTTCATAATGCAGAATATAGAGCTTATCAAAATAAAGAATTTTGTGAGCTATTCGGTTGCCCAAAAGATTATAATAAAGTTGTTTTTGATGCGAATGGAGAGATTGTTTATAAAAACAAGACAAAACAGGAACTTAAAACTGAAAAATCAAACACGATATTAGGACAAGAAAATCAAGGAAACTTAATTTTTTTTGATGCTTTTCCTGTTTCTACTCCTTCCATAGAACCCGATGTAATGAATCCACATTATCAACCTTATTATTCAGAGCCAAGTAACAATGCTAAGACCCCCCCAGCTGATTATCATAATCCTATCCCTGTTTTTTTCTTGACTGTTAAAGATTGTAGCTTTCAGTTTTTAGTAGGGATAAATAAGGAACTAGAAGATAGAAAAGTATTTGAGATAAATATAGGTAATAAAACTATCAAACAATGGCTCACAGATGCCCTAACAAACCACGGTATTGGTGCAAAAACCGCAGTAGGCTATGGCTATATGACAGGAAATAATATATGATTTAGGTATAAAAAAAGATAAAGGAGGAGTAATCGGGGATGATTACTTAGTTTTCCTTTACCTTTCAACTTCTTCATTATTTTACGGCATTAAAATATTATATTCAAAACACTCTAACCAAACAAAAGAAATTACATTTACTTTTTGACTACCAACAACTCATTCCATTGGGTAGTATATCTCGGGGAGCAGTGAGCTTGTCTAGTACGCCATTTGTCATCCATCCCTTGTGAGGCAAACTTGATCTGATTTCTCCCTAGCTTTACATTTAGATTATCTACTACCTCTAGCATCTTTTTTTGTTTGGCAGTAACCAATGTGGGAGATTCCTCAAAGAGATTAGATTGCATCTGTGCATTGCTTTCGGGTAGAAATCCTGTAAGTATTACAGATGCTTTTTTGTAGGCATATTCAGGTCGGTAGATTTTATCGAGTGCTTGTAAGGCAAGTCTGATAATCTCAGGAGTATATGCCGTGGGTATTTTGAAGGCAAGTGTTTCGGAGTTGCTATACTGAGGGGCATTTTTATCAAATCTATTGGTACGCAGAGAAACACTAATGTTAGAAGCAATGCTTTGTTGCTCACGTAGCTTTTCAGCACAACGCACTGCAAAGTTAGCGACATACTCCTTCACCTCTTGAAAGTCTTTACTTGTCTTTTGGAAAGACAAAGAACATATCGCCATTTTTTTGGCTTCGGGGATTTCAGATAATTCAATACAAGACTCACCTCTTAGCTCAAGCACAGTTCTTAGCCCTGTAATACTGAGTTGCTTACGAATCCAAGCATCAGGCTTTTGACAAAGTTGCCAAGCCGTCCAGATAGCAAAAGAGTTGAGTTTATTGCTCAAGTTTTTGCCGATGCCCCAAATCTCACTTACAGGTAGTTTTTCTAAGACTTTTTTAATATTTTCTTCATCATTTAAGACGCAGACCCCATTACCTAGTCCTTTTTTTGTGCGTGATTTAGCAATATGATTGGCGATTTTGGCGAGTGTCTTTGTAGGAGCAATGCCCACCGATACAGGAATCCCCGTCCACTGCTTGACCCGCTTACGCACTTGTGTTCCCGTCTCTTCTAAACCCTCCACTTTGAAGCCTTCTAAATCTAGGAAAGCCTCATCAATAGAATAGACTTCTATGCGAGGCACTAGGCTTGAAAGTGTGTTCATCACTCTTGCAGACATATCACCATAGAGCGTGTAGTTAGAGGAAAATACAGCTACTTGATTGCTTTTTATGATGTCTTTGACCTTAAAAAGAG
>JBBRUH010000620.1:0-2465 GCA_038248005.1 Cytophagales bacterium
GAGGCTTTGACTCCTCTATTTGATAATACTACCATTTTTACAATCCGACCTTTAGATAAAGAACCTTATCGATTTTTTATCAGTCCTTTCATAAATACAAGTGAAGTTTATAAAGGGTTTGATGATTTATTGAGCGAATTAATCCAGTCATCCGATTTCGAACCCCAAACTCCCCCAAGCACCAATGAACAATAAAAAATACCTATTCCTATTCACTATATCCTCTGTGCAATCATTCATAGCACAGGCACGCAAGACACAAGACTTGTATGCAGGGAGTAGAATTTTGTCAGAGTTGATAAAAGCTGGAATCGAAAAATTCGAAACCAATTTCAAAGTATTTGAGTCGCAAACTATATTTCCAGTCATTGATGATAAGGATAAATTGGCTTCTTTGCCCAACCGCTTTATTCGTCAGATTTCTATTCCTGATGATATACAAGAAGTGGATAAGTTTTTAAGACAGAATGCTCAAACAATAAAAGAAAGAGTACAAGGACGATTAGAAGAATTAGCAAGTGAATCTTTAAATCGCACACCCAGACCTACTGGCTTTAATGAACAACTTGCTCAAGCCTTAGACATGCATTGGGCTTTTCAAGAAATTGAAAATGAGGATTATGCAACTTCCTATAAAAAATTAGAGCAGTTAGGAGGCTCTATCAAAAATGTACGAATGTTTGAGCAATACACTTATCAAAATGGAGTGGAGCATGGCGAAAAGGGTAGAAAATGTAACCTAGATGGAGAAAATAATGCTTTGTTTTATAAGCCAAAGCAGTCACAAGCTCCTGCCTATATTTATGGTGGTAGTGCGGTTCGAGGTTTTGCTTTGCAAGAGGGAGAGGGTTTGAGTGCAATGAGTTTTGTAAAGCGATTTTTCCCAGACACAAATACATTCCCTTCTACTGCCGAAGTTGCTTTAATGAAAGATGAAGCAAAACTTTCTGATAAACAAGACATACAAAATATACTTAAATGCTTCAAAAAGCTCTTTAACAAAGTAAGACTTCCACAAACTTGTATTGAGTTGTTTACCCAAGATTTGATTTCAAGAATTAATCTTATTGACTATGAAAATAACGATGATTGGAATGAGCATTTTGATTATCAATATTGCTTTGAAGAAAATATAACCAAAAAGAACTTCCCTGATTCATTACAGTTTAGTTTAGTTCAAAAACTACAAAACAGACTACAAAGCCATCTTAAAACCAATCACTACGCCCTTATCCTTTTTGATGGTGATAGCATGGGTAAATGGTTGGCTGGAGATAAACTCAAACCTGAATACAGAGAAGGCAAAAAACTCAAAGAATTTCACACTCGATTTTCAAAACTTTTGGCTGAATTTGGCAAGCATGCTAGAGAAGATATTTTGAACCCTAATTTGAATAATGGACAAACAATATATGCTGGTGGAGATGATTTTTTAGGTTTTGTTAATTTACATCATTTGTTTGAGGTAATTCAAAAATTAAGAACTGACTTTGATAAATTGGTCAATAATGGACTAGGGACTTACAAACAAACAGGTAAACACCTCACATTTTCGGCAGGCATCGTAATAGCACACTACAAAACCCCTCTTTCTGAAGTATTGAAAAAAGCCCGTGAAGTAGAGAAAAAAGCTAAAAATCAAGGGGATAGAAATGCCTTTGCCATAGCAGTCTTGAAACACTCTGGCGAAATTCAAGAATGTGTATTTAAGTGGGATAGCAAAGCTGAGGAAGCCTCTGCCTTCTCTAATTGGCAAGACTTGGAAACTATTTTCACAATGCTTAGAGATGAAACTTTCTCCAATAAATTTATCAGCAGTCTAAGTACTGAGTTATATGATTTGGCGGGTTTGGCTCTTGATAAGATTGATACAGCAACTAATCTTTCTGCTCAAATAGAGGCAGGTGTAGAATTAGAAATTAAGCGACTTATAAAAAGAGCCTTAGTAAAGCGAGAAACTCCAGAAACAAATAAGAAAAACACAGATAGTCTGTGTAAGGCTGTGCTTGCTATTTGGCAAAATGCAGACTTGAAAAATGTTAAGAAAACAGAAAATTTCATTCACGCTTTACACATAGTTGATTTTATTCACCGAAAAATAGGAAAAGAAAATGCAAATAAAAATTAAGGCTCTAGATACTTTATTTTTCCGTGATGGAAAACCATTCTCTATGGGCGAAGAATCATGGGCAGATGGGATTTTCCCACCACCTCCCAGTGTATTTTATGGAGCATTGCGTACTTTGTATTTTTCGCAAAACTCAGAAAATATTAAGGCATTAGATGAAGGTTTAGATAATTCAATTTCATTAAGAATAAACAATTTAATGTTGAGTAAACAAAATAATCCCTTTTTTATATGCCCAAATGATTATGCAAATATCAAAGGAACTAAAAATCATACTCTACTATCATTGAAACCAAATGAAAACACCATTTCTTCCTATTTTCTTGATTACATTTTA
>JBBRUH010000621.1:0-2459 GCA_038248005.1 Cytophagales bacterium
CATTCTAAGTTAACTCCTGAACAAAGACAACAAGTAGGCATCAGTGATGGGCTGATTCGCATCTCGGTGGGTTTAGAACACATTGAGGATATTATAGAAGACATTTCGCAAGCTTTAGAATAGATATTTTTTGGGTTGAGAGATGAATTATGAGATTTTAGTAAGATACTAAAATCTGGTAAGAAGTATTATTTTTGCTCATTCTCTCACTTTTAAGCTAAAATAAAAGTAGGTTTATGTCTTGTAATCTCTGTCATTTTTGAAAAATCCGCTGGTAGGTCTTCTGCATCATAAATAAAAGTTTCCAGCTTGATAAAATTACTTTTTTTAACCTGATTGTTAAACTTTAAGTACCTGCACTTTGCTAGTTTTCTTCCCAAAAGTCAACTCACCTTCATAAATTTAAAACCTAATCATCTTTCTAGCGACCTACGTAAAAAAGATATATGTAATAAAGATAGCAGAGGTAAGCCCTACAAAGTCAGCAAAAAGACCTGCAGAAGCAGCGTAGCGTGTATGTCTGATATTGACAGAGCCAAAATAGACTGCCATAATATAAAGAGTAGTATCCGTAGTACCCTGAAATACGCAAGCCAGTTTTCCGATAAATGAATCTGCCCCATAGCTTTTCATAAGGTCAAGCATCATTCCCGAAGAACCACTTCCACTCAAAGGCTTCATAAAGGCTACAGGAAGTGCGTAGATAAATTCTCCATTAATACCCAGAGATTCAAAAAGATATTCTAACCCTTTCATAATAAAATCTAAAGCACCTGCCTCTCTGAATACACCAATACCAATCAAAATACCCACTAAGAAAGGAATAATCTTGACGGCCACATCAAAGCCATCTTTTGCCCCTTCTATAAAAGCTTCATAGACATTGACCCGCTGTATGAGTGCCAAGACAATAAAGAAAATAATAATAGAGAAAAGTAAAAAATTACTGACCAAACTGGATACAATACTGATTTGCTCTTGAGGAAGGCTTGTGAAGTAATAAATCGTAAGTCCGATAAATCCTAAAATTGCTCCTAGATAAGATAAAAATACCCAATCTAAGAGGTTTATTTTTTGGATAAATGCCACTAAAATCATCCCAGAAAGAGCTGTAACAGTCGTAGAAAGTAATATAGGTATAAAGACATCAGAGGGAACTGCTGCATTGAGCTGAGTACGATAGACTAAGATAGTAACAGGAATCAGGGTAAGCCCTGTAGAGTTGAGCACTGCAAACATAATCTGAGCATTAGAGGCTACCTCTGGGTTAGGATTCAGGGTTTGCATCTCTCGCATCGCCTTGATACCCAAGGGAGTACCTGCATTTTCTAAACCTAATAAACTCGCAGAGATTTTCATGAAAATAGGGGTGATAGCAGGGTGGTTCTTAGGAATCTCAGGAAATAGACGCTGAAAGAATGGACCAAAAATGAAAGTAAGAATCTTTACAATTCCTGCTTTTTCGCCTATCTTCATAATTCCTAGCCACATGGTCATTGCCCCTGTAAGCCCAATGGCAAGCTCAAAAGCTGCACGAGATGATGTAAAAGTAGATTTTACTAGATTTTCAAAGACATCAGTTTCTCCATAAACGAGTAGTTTAAATACTGCTATGAAAAATGCAATCAAGAAAAATGAAATCCAAATATAATTTAAGGCCATGGTATGTTTTAGTTACTCCCTCACGTCAAAAACCTATCTTTGCATAAAGATAAAAAAAGTTTAAAGTTTTCAATCATTATTGATAAATAAAAACTGATATTTTATCATATCCTAACCTTATTCTGACAAAGTGTCATAGATTTAAGGCTTGGAACAAGTTTTGACTTTTCAAATTAAAAAACAAATAGCGAAAACTATGCAAGAAAAAGGTACAATCTCTGTAAACACAGAAAATATTTTTCCAATCATCAAAAAATTTCTCTACTCAGACCAAGAAATATTTTTGAGAGAGTTGGTCTCGAATGCTGTTGATGCTACTCAAAAGCTCAAAAGACTGGCTTCTTTGGGTGAATATACCGAGGAAGTAGGAGATCTAAAAGTAAAAGTGAGCCTAGATGCCGAAGCTAAAACTATTACGATTAGTGATAATGGCATAGGCATGACGGGTGAAGAAATTAAGAAGTATATCAATCAAGTGGCTTTTTCAGGAGCGACTGAGTTTGTAGAAAAATACAAGTCTCAGACTGATACCAAAGATATCATTGGTAAATTTGGTTTGGGTTTTTATTCGGCTTTTATGGTTTCTGAGCAAGTACGCATCATCAGTAAATCTTACCAAGAAGGCAGTGAGGCCGTAGAGTGGACTTGTGACGGTAGCACTTCTTTTGAAATAGCTTCAGGTACTAAGGAGGAGAGAGGCACAGATATTATCTTACATATTGCCGAAGACTCTACGGAATTTTTGGAAAAATACCGCTTACAAGGTATTCTAGATAAGTATGGTAAATTCCTGCCTA
>JBBRUH010000622.1:0-2458 GCA_038248005.1 Cytophagales bacterium
GAGAGAAAAAAGAGTGTTTTAAATTAAAAATCAACATTAAAAGAATAATATACTTAATTGAAGAATAAATTAAAATATTATGTTAAAATACTTGCCTATACCAAAATAATATAGTAGCATTGCAATAAGCAAGAGAACATAATTGGCTATGTGAATTTTCAGCTTTCCTAATTATCTCACACATCCAACAAAGCCTTTTACTTAAAATCAATCATTTTTTAATTATTTTAAAATTTACATTTATGTTAAAAAATTCCAAAATTCCAAAATTCCAAAATCTAATTATTTTATTAATAATGGGATTATTTATTTTAGCGTGTAGCGAACAAAAGGAAAGTCCTGTACCAGAGAATGAATTTTATCTCAAAAATTCACTTAGTACCTATGGTTCTGTCAGTTATAACAATGGAATGCTTGTATTTACGGATACAACTCACTTCAAAAGCGTAATGCTACAGCTAGAGAATGAGTATGAAGCATGGAACGACCAATTTGAAGCAACTTGGGGATACCTAAGTGGTGATTTGTATGACCAAAAAGCTGAACAACTCAGCTTTGATGAAGAAAAACCTTTAAAAAACTTTGTCAAACTATTTGGCTTGACTCCTCTCAAATCAAAAATAAACACAGAACAAGATGTATGGCTTACCAATAATGTATTGGATATGAATACTTATCCTCTCAAAGATTTTGGTACTTCAGACCCTGTCATAGCCAGTATGCTTAATCAGCAAGGAGAAGTAAAAATAGGCAGTACTTATTATCATATCACAGAGGGTGGAAAAGGCAACTGGGTAGAGATTAGAAACAATGACATCAATGCCCTTACCAAAGTAAGAAACAAACAACCTCTGGCTGATTCAAGCAATGTAACTCTAGAAAAAAGATATAGCAATAGTGATGATGGGCAGTTCTGTGATACTAGAGTAAGTAGAGATTCATTACAAGTTTATGAGAATGGAGATAAAAGATTCACCTATATGATAGGAGTTCGCCGAACGCTCTGGTGGACAATCACGAAGGCAGAAATACATAGCTTTAAAAAGAAAAATAGAGGGGGCTGGAAAGGCTTTAAGACAGACCTTAAATTACAATTAGAGGGTAATCTGTATGATTTTGATTGTCAATCTCCTACTTATTTTCAGACAGGAACTAAGGAGAAAAAAAGAAAGAATCTTGTATTAAAACATACCTCTGGTGGAGGTTTATTCAAAACCCAACAAGGGGAAATTGCTTCTTATAATTATTGTAATGGGCAATCTTTAACATTCTTCCTTTTCTGGCCTTAAGATAAGTCAAATGAAAAACATAATAAATTCACACCTTACTTTAGCCCTATATAGGGCTAAAGTATTTTTCTTCCTTTTTTCCTTTCTTAGTGTGTCCTTTCTTTCTATGGCACAAGAAGAAGATGAAACGGAAGCAACCACGCTTCTCTCTGAAAATCAAAATATCTATGTACGCATCTTCACACATTCTTACTGGGGAGTGCAAGTAGGAGGATTTATGGCTCAGAAAACAGATATAATTCCTACTTCAGGTCCTCTTAAAATGACAAGCCGTCCTAGCCCTGGGTATTATTATGGCTTGCATTATGTTTATAACCTCAACCCAAGTATAGGCTTGGAGGCTAGTATAGAACATGGCATAAGCACTTGGTATTACAGCTATAGATTTTTGAAGAGTGAGATTCCTCAATATCCTTATAATGATTTTTTTGATTATCGTACTCGCCCCATTGGCTATTGGAATTATTCTATTCGCCCCGTATTCCGAACCCAACTCAACAAAACTTGGCTAGGGCATCTCAAAGCAGGGCTAAGTCTTAGAAATGTCAATAACGGGAAGATGAGATCAGGTGGAAGTTCAATAGATAATCAAGGAAATGTAACTAGTTATTTTGGAATTAGTCAAGTATTCGACGACCAGCCTCAGTTAGATTTTTCTTTTCAAGTAGGGTTTACACATATCCTGAAAAATTATGATTTACTGCATTTTGATTTGGTGTATCATTTTGCGAGAAAGCCAGCTTCACAGGGTTATTATACTCTTTTCCCTAATGAGCCAGATTTTGTAGATTATTATAGTGAGGGAGATATGAATGTGAGGGGCAGTCATGTGGGCATACAAGTCAGTTATAGTTTTAGTAAAATGGGCAACGAACTTCGTAAAATCAAACGTCAAATCAGAAAAAACAGAAGGCTTGGGAGAAAGTAAAGTACTCGTTCAAAAAATAGAAATCTCCTTTGTATTTGATTAAGTAAATAAGAGATTGTTACAAGTTACTGATAATTTGGTTGTATTCATCTGAAAATTAAGTGTCTTAATTTATCACTTTATTTTGGTTATCTGACAATTTTTGTGGGGATAGCATTGTAAAATAGACTTTAGTCTGTTTCAGAGGCTAAGGACGGAGGCTAAAGCTCTCCGCTACAGGCTTATCACAAAAATTGTCAAA
>JBBRUH010000623.1:0-2456 GCA_038248005.1 Cytophagales bacterium
AAGATTGTTTTTATATTTGTAGAGTAAGTTACATAAGGCAAAAAGACTTATGACACGAGTGGTTGGTGTCGAAATGGCTTAATCAAGGTTAAACAAAAATTAGAGTGAATCGCCATTTCTAAAACACCAACCACGGTGCAAAATGATCCATTTGGACTTGACAATTTTAGCGATGAACAAGAAGAGGTAAGTACTCCATTTAGAGGGCTGTATGCTAATGGTCAACTTTATATTGTTAAACCCTCACCTGCAGAAAGAGAAGTACTTGGTAAGAGTCATTTTATTTTCCATTATTCTGGACATGGCGTGTCAAGTGTGGGAGCAGAAGAAGGTATCCCTTTTAATTATTATGATGAAAATGGTAATAGGCCATCTGTTATTATTGTTCATAATGAGGACGTATTTGCCCAAGATCTAGGATTAAGCAGTGCAGCAGATTTTGCCAACTACCCTGCTTTACCTAATGCTACTCAGGAAGCTGAATGGGTAAATTATAAAATGAATTATAAAATATTAGATGAAAATAAGAATTTTACAGGTTTCGTTATTATTAGATCAATAACCTATTTTAGAGAAAAAGTAACGAACGGAGATGTACTGAATCAAATCATTATAGACCAAGCAGATTTCCTTGCCCCTGAGTTAGATCTATCCAATAATTATTATAATGCCTTGAGTGTAAATGATACTGCTTTGGCAGAGTCTATTTTAAATCAAGCTAAGGAAATTTATGAGGATGTAAGTACCGCCTATTTTTCTACTCCTAATGAAGATAGGACTTTATTTCTTAGCAAGAATATAGTCCCAACTTCAACACTTAATAACTTGATTGACCAACGCAATGCCACAGGTTTCAGGCAAGCTGTAGTTGTCAATGGAGAATTGGGCGTATTAGTTTGGTAAAATTAAAAAGAGATAAAAATTATGACACTATTTAAAAAAATACTACTCATCAATTGTGTGCTTTTTCATGGGCTGACATGTTGTGCTTTTTCTCAGATTCTACCCCTTGATATTGAAAAGCGGGGTTTTTTCGTAGAATTACCTAAGGACGAACCGATTAAGATTGACTTCTCTCTCGGCTGCATAGATGAAAACACCTTTGAGCAATTTATTTATAATAACAGTTCTGAAAAGTATGAGATGGTATATGATAATTATAAGAACAAATCAAACTCACTACCCAAGAATCCTGATAGAATCATACAAGCAAGACTTCACGCTACGAATGATATAAACATTTTTCTTAGTTTTACTAACCTTTACAACTTATCCCTATCAGGAGGAGATTTTAATAACTATGACTTTAGGGGTCTGGAAAACTTAAGCTGTTTGTCTGTGATTTTTGCTGAGATACTTGGTCTTAATAAAGTCCCAAATGAGTTTTGTAAACTCTCGAATCTTAAAAAACTTCGACTTTCTAATAATAGAATCAGAGAGCTACCTTCTTGTATTTTCGAACACCCTACTTTGAAGTATTTGAGCTTTTTTCAGCAGTGGTCGGATACGCTGTTTTTGCCGTCTGACATTGAAGCAAAAAGTGTTTTATACGAATTAAATCTAAGTAAGTGTAACTTATATGAGATACCAGAGGGATTCTTTAACTTGCCTACCTTAGAACGTCTAGTACTCGGCAATTGTAAGATACGCAGATTGCCAGAAGATATCTCAGGTCTTAAAGGTCTAAGAATGCTGGACTTGGAGAACACCCCACTAGAAGAGTTGCCCGAAAGTATCTCTAAATTAGACAATTTAATTACCATTAGTCTGCGTAATACTAAGCTCAGTCAATTTCCTGAAGTACTATTCAAAGTCAAAAATATCAGGCACATTTATTTGACGGGGACAGAGTGCACCCAAAACGCAGAAGAAAGGATAAAAATAATGCAAACATTTGAGGAACTAGGAAAAAAAGATGTGGTAATTTTTTGGTAGCAACACTTAAGTCTGGTATAAGTGTCTTGACTCAACCTAGCGCAAGGGTAGCGATAGCGTCCTTGTGCTAGTACTTTCCAGAAGCGTCCGCTTTCCGCCGAAGGTACAAGAATTGGTATGTTGGGCTACTCTGTAGTTGGTCTTACCCCTCGGCTTGCCCTTGGGGAGACCAAGCACTCAATTAGTTAGCAATAAACTCCTCACCACTGTTCAAAGCTTGTAATGATAAGTGTAATCCACACCAGATTGTATCATCAGAATTATATTTTATATTTTAGTTTAAGAGTTTCGTAAAGTTTACTTTCAGCGAGACGCTAAAAGTAGTTTGCTGTAGTGGGTATGTGAGGATGCTAAGAGCAGAGGAAGGTTGAATTGTTAGATGGTTGAATTGTTTTATGGTTGCATTGTTTTATTGCTAGGTGGTTGAATTGTTAGATGGTTAATTAAATTAGCAATTCAATCCTTCGCTAAATCAATCCTTCAACAATTCAACCCTTCAATTCTTCATCCTTTCTCCACAT
>JBBRUH010000624.1:0-2441 GCA_038248005.1 Cytophagales bacterium
GTTTGAAGGGGGCTGATTTTTTGAAAGATTGATTTTAGTCAGGATATTAAGTAAACCTTGACAAGGGTGAATAAGGTGATAATCTTAATAATGAACGAAATCCTAAGTCTATCTCAAAGCAGTAGGACAAAAGGGTATCTCAAAGACTCGAGATAATTGTTACAAACATCTTCGCTTAGACCTCTACAAATTTCTATAAACTCCACAAAAACAAGATATTATTCTAACCTATTCTAAGTCCATTTTTAATTTTTCTCTCAGGTTCTATGAGTGTTACCTCTTGTTCACCTCCTACTGCACCTAAGAGTAGGCATTCACTCATCAGATTGGCTATTTGCTTGGGAGGAAAGTTGATGACTGCAATGACTTGTTTCCCTATGATTTCTTCGGGAGTGTATAGCTTTGTAATCTGTGCAGAAGTTTTTTTAATACCCAATTCACCAAAATCAATCTGAATTTTATAAGCAGGTTTTTTAGCTTCTTCAAATATTTCTGCTGATAGGATAGTGCCTACTCGCATCTCTATTTTCATAAAATCGCTCCAGGTTAGGTCATTTGTATTCATGAAATATAATTCTTATTCAATAACTTGATGATTCAAAAAGGTTAAGTAATGCGTTTAGAATAAGGTACTCAAACTAAAGGAGTACTTTATTTTAAATGCGTTACTAAGTATCAGCCAAATCATTGAGATTTACACCGATTACCAGAATATCATCTACTTGTTCATTAATTCTACCCATCCAGTCAGCAATGGTCTTTTTGAGGATGTTTTTCTGGGTCTCGGGTTTCATTTCGTGAATCTCAAGCAATATGTTTTCAAAATTGCGAGGGAAAAACTTTTTTCTGTCTTTTCCACCAAATTGGTCTTGAAAGCCATCTGAGAAGATGTAAAAACTAGTGGGTATATCAATCTCAAAAGTATGCTTTTTGAATACTCTTTCTTTTTCTAGTTGTAGTCCTCCGATTCCGAATTTATCTCCTTTTATCTTTTTCATCTCCCCATTCTGAATTAAAATCAGTGGATTATGTGCTCCTGCAAATTCCAATACCTTTCTTTTTTTATCAATCATACAGAGAGCCAAGTCCATTCCATCTCTATTTTCGGTAAGGTCTTGTTTAAGCGTTTTCTTGATTTCTAAGTGCATCAATGTTAGTATTTCATCTACTTCCCAGATTCCTCTGTCTAAGATGATATGATTGAGTAAAGAATCAGCAATCATACTCATAAAAGCCCCTGGTACACCATGTCCTGTGCAGTCAATGGCTGCTATGAGGGTTTTATCACCTTGTGTTTCTAACCAATAAGAATCACCACTGACTATATCTCTTGGCTGAAAAAACACAAAATGATTGGGCAGGATGGTCTGCATTGTTTTTTCGAAAGGAAGAAGAGCATTTTGGATTCTGCTTGCATAATTGATACTTGCATTGATATTTCTATTTTTTTGCTCTATCTCACTTCTTTGCAGTTCTATAGCATCTCTTTGCGTTTCTATTTCTTCTTTTTGTTGGTTGATTTCAGTATTCTTTAGTTGGAGAGTTTGATTGGTTTTTTGCTTAAATAAATTACTTCGATACAAGAAAAAAGCCAAGAGTAAGATTAATCCCATTGCTATCCCTACTATCCAGTTGATGAGTCTTTGAGCTTTAATGGTTTCTGCTTTGAGGGCTTGGTCTTTGCGTAAAAGTTCGTTTTCTTTTTCTTTCTTATCAGTTTCATAAAGTACTTGCATTTGAGCAAGCCTTGAGGAACTGCTTTCATTGTAGATAGAATCTTTGAGCTGAGTATAAAGTTTGTGATAGCTGTAAGCCTCAGGAATCATCTGATTTTTAGCATAAATTTCAGAGATGCAGAGGTAGCTATCTTTTGTAAAATCTTTCATTCCCATTGATCTGGAAACTTCCAAAGCCTCATAAGCATAATGCAATGCACTATCTAATTGGTTTTGGGTCTGAAATATTTTTGCAACAGCGAGCAAGTATTCAGCTTCACCTGCTACATCTTCTATCTGTTTAAAAAGCTTTAAAGCACCTTTGGTAAGTTGTAGAGCATATTTGGTGTTTCCTTTTTTTGCATAAATTTTACCCAATATCCCAGAAGCGTAGGCTTCGTTGTCATAGAGATGAAGGGCATAGCTCATATCATAGGCTTTTTGCTCAAAGGTCAAGGCATTGTCATAGTCTCCTTCTTCGTAATAGACTTCTCCGATGTTGAGCATATACGTAGAGATAAGGACAGTATCTTGGAGTTGGTTGGCTATTTTGAGGGCTTTTTGATAATAAAAGAGTGCTTTATTAAAATCTCTTTGTCTAAAATATAAAACCCCTATATTATTACTTAGGTTTCCCTCACCTCTTAAGTCACTTTCTTCATCATAGATTTTAAGTGCTTTTATCTTATAGTTTAGAGCAGTAGCATAATCTCCTTGATGGCTATA
>JBBRUH010000625.1:0-2420 GCA_038248005.1 Cytophagales bacterium
ATGCCGTTGTCAAAACCTCACGGAAACACAAAACTGCCAATTTGTATGACTGTGCTTGCAAAGTCATCAAAAACCCAAGCGATAATATCGACTTCTTTGAAGAAGTCTATGCCAAATCCTTGAACGAGGTTTACAAAAATACCTATGTTCACTACTTCGGTAATGAAGGAAATCCTGCCTGCAATGCTATGGATAGGTTTTATTTAGACATAGTTGAAGTAGACAGTATCCGCAACAAAATCACCATAAAAGCCGAGTAACTAGATAGTCTGGATTCCCAATCTTCAGACTGGGCGTAGCAAAAGATAGTGTTTGTTTAGCTTGGTTTCAGTCTAGTCTGAAGACTAGATGTAAGACTTGCAGTAGGTGGAGGGAGGGGAAATAGTAATAGGAATAACACATAAATACAATACCAAATGAGTAATACTTATTTACAAAGTCATGATGATGTCATTAGAAAAGTTATAAAACTCCAAAAGAGTCATTTATCAAGTTTTTCAATTATATCTTTCGCCCCTGATAAGGCTGGTTTTATTCTTGGGAAATTTCATGTAAATTGAGGGAAAAAATGAAAAGAAATAATGCAGAAAGTAACAATACTAAAAGATATTAAAAATACTATACAAGAAATAAACGCAGCAACAGAAGTTATTCTATTTGGTTCTCGTGCCAGAGACACAGCAAAAGAAGATTCTGATTGGGATATTCTGATACTGGTACATAACACTCAAGAGGTAAGTCTTGTAGAAGAGCAAGTATTTAGAGATGCTTTATTTTCTCTTGAGCTAAAATATGCTCAAGCCTTCTCTGTTTTTGCGATAGCAAAAGATAGCTGGGAGGACAAGTACAGTGCTAGTCCTTTTTATCAAAATATATAAAAAGAAGGGCTTGTGATATGAAAGAAGAGCAACGCTTGGAGTATGCAGCCTATCGTCTAGCAAAATCTGAAGAGACTTACTACCATGGAAGAAATCAATATCCCTCAATACGATTGCCAAGTTAAGAAGATAGAAGGAGAATTATATATTTTTGATCCGATTAGACGTAAAAATCTAGTTTTGACCCCAGAAGAATGGGTCAGGCAGCATTTTTTGAGGTATTTGCTAGAAGAATTTAACTATCCCAAAGGACTCATGCGTACAGAAGGAGGACTTAAATATGAGCAAAGACAAAAGCGTTCGGATATATTAGCCTATAACCGATTAGGAAGTCCTTTCTTTTTGGTGGAATGCAAGGCTAGTCATATTCCACTGACTTTGGAGACTTTAGAGCAGGCTTGTCAGTATAATTATGCCATCAAAGCTACTTATTTGGCTATCACGAATGGTTTAGAATATGCCGCTTTTAAGTTCTTATCTTCTGAGCAAAAGTATATCCCGTGGCAAGGAATCCCTGAATTTGAAAAAATATAATTAATTGAGAATCAGGATAGCATAATTTAAAATGGAAGCAAAACCGACCCAAAGTAAATAAGGGATAAGCAATACTCCACCCAAACGAGATACTCTAAAAAACGCAAAAATGGTGAGTATAATCAATATAAATAAAATACTAATATCTATCAAACCCCAGAAAGGTGATTTCATCATAAAAAATAACACAGACCAAAGTGCATTAAAAACTAACTGCACCAAGAAAAACACCATTGCTGTGCGTCTTTTGGGAGTATTTCTTTCTTTGTTCCATACTAAGAAAAATGCCAAACCCATCAAAAAATATAAAGTAGTCCAGACGGGTGCAAATAACCAATTAGGAGGATTAAAGGAAGGTTTCTGCAAAGTAATATACCAAGTACTTACCGAAGTTTGTGTGGCATATCCAGCCAAAAAACCCACTAAAAGACATAAACCTACGCTAATAAAAAACTTAGCAATACTCTTAGCTACTGATGGCTTTTGATTTTGTACTTCTTTCGTAATCATAATCATTTGATTTTTTATGAAAGCGAAAAAATGACTGTTAAATCATATTTTCTAGCATTAAATCATAAAAAACCTCTTCATACTTGAGTTTGTCAAGTACTCTATGTTTAGGTAAAACAATAAAAAAGATACTATTCTAAATAAAATTACTTTTATTTTAAGTATAGAATCTATATTATACACAAAATGAGTGCCTTTATAAAGTACCCATTTTACAAATTTAAAGATAACTTATTTAATAAAACAAAAATCTATTAAAGATTTATCTTTATAAGTGATGAGTTATAAATAGTAAGTGATTCGTTTTGTTAGTAACATATTGATAATCAAGTAGTTATTTTTAAGAATAGTCTAGCAAATCACCTCCTTTTTAAGGAGAGCATTTGGATAACATGTATAATCAAAATTTATTTTTATTTTTGGAAGATGAAGAAACCTGAAATACATACTTTGCCTGAGTTTTATCAGAATTATGTGCGAGAAGTACCCGAAGTTAAT
>JBBRUH010000626.1:0-2415 GCA_038248005.1 Cytophagales bacterium
AAAGGCTTTTTCTCTTCCAAACAAAATAAATCCTGAAGGCATGGACTTGGTGCATACTCGCCTTGCCTTAGAGTTTGATTGGTCAGAAAAGCAAGTATCTGGCTTGGCTAACTTGACCTTTACTCCCTATCAAATTCCTCAAAAAGAAATGACCTTAGATGCCAAAGGCTTTGAGATAGAAAGCCTACAAAGAGTAAATGGAGAGGAATTAATAGACCTAAAATATGAATACAACGGTCTGAAAATCAAAATTCAATTAGACAAAATCTGTGCTCCCAAAGACACTTTCGAACTCATGATAGCCTACACAGCCAAACCTGATGAGCAAGGCAGTGAAAGTATAGGGAAGGCAATTCAAGATGAAAAGGGACTTTATTTTATCAATCCAAAGGGAGAAATCCCCAATATTCCTCGCCAAATCTGGACACAAGGCGAGACCGAATCTAGCTCTGCCTGGTTTCCGACTATAGAGAAAACCTATCAGCGATGCACACAAGAAATGTACATCACCGTGGACACTAATTTTGTAACGCTTTCTAATGGGGAGTATGTTTAT
Source organism: Cytophagales bacterium (assembly GCA_038248005.1). Classification (GTDB taxonomy): domain Bacteria; phylum Bacteroidota; class Bacteroidia; order Cytophagales; family Microscillaceae; genus JAABSX01. Next base: position 557 of record JBBRUH010000626.1, read on the forward strand.
GGGCGAGAAAATGGGGATGGTACTCGCACTGATTATTGGAAGATGGATTTGCCCCATGCTCCTTATCTTTTTATGCTTGCAGTGGGTGAATTTGCGGTCGTCAAAGATACATGGGAGGGTAAAGAAGTTAGCTATTATGTAGAGCCTAAGTTTAAGCCTTACGCAAGGTCAATCTTTGGTAAGACACCAAAAATGATTGAATTTTTCTCCAATAAATTACAATATCCTTTTCCTTGGGCAAAATACTCACAAGTCATTGTTCGTAATTTTGTGTCAGGAGCGATGGAAAATACAACAGCAAGTGTTTTTTATGATTACATTCAAGTCGATAGCATTGCCCTACTAGATGAACACCATGAGGGAATTATTGCCCACGAACTTTTTCATCAGTGGTTTGGAGATTTGGTAACTTGCCAGTCTTGGAGTGAATTGGTCTTAAATGAAGGCTTTGCAGACTATGCCGAATACCTCTGGGCAGAAGAAGAAAGAGGCTTGGCAGAAGCTGATTACATCGGGTTTTTATCTACACTAGGTTATTTAGAAGAAGCTCAAGAGCAAGCCGTACCGATTATCCGTACTGATTTTGCTGACCCTGATGACCTTTTTGATGCACACTCTTACAACAAAGGAGGGAGGGTACTGCACATGCTTCGCAAATTAGTAGGGGAGGAGATCTTCTGGAAATCGCTGAATCTATACCTCACTAAAAATGCTTTTCAGGCGGTAAGTCTATCAGATTTGCAACAGGCATTTGAGGAAGTGTATGGGGAAGAATTAAATTGGTTCTTTGGGCAATGGTTTTTGCAAGCAGGGCATCCTTTGTTAAGTATTAAGCAAGAATATATACCTTCAAAAAATATAACTTCACTACAAATCACTCAAATTCAAGAAGATAGTCTTTTTTTTAGACTGCCTCTTCCCGTAACCTATTGGCAGGGAGAAGAGCGAAAAGACACCTTACTTTGGCTTGATAAGCATTCACAGTTTTTTAGCTTGCCTACAGAAAAACCCTCACAGGTGATTATGATAGACGAAGGCAATGATGTTTTAGCAGTAATCAACCATCAAAAATCTATAGAAGAATGGATTTTTCAGTACCAACACGCTACTCGTTATGCAGCAAAGCAAGAGGCTTTATTGGAGTTAGAGGATTTAGAAAATGAAAAAATCAAACAAATCTATTTATCAGCTTTAAGTGATTCTTTTTGGGTAATTCGTGAGCAATCACTTTTTATGTTTGAAGAATATGAAGGAAAAGATGCTTCTCAAATTGCCTCTAAAATTATTCAGGCGTTACAAAAAGATAGCATTAGTAGGGTCAGAACGGCATCCATAGAAGTATTATCTTCTTTTAAAAATATGTCTGATTATCAGCAAATTTATAAGGAATTTGCCCAGAAAGACAAATCTTATGCCGTAACTGCGACAGCCCTTCGCTCTTACTGGCTTTCGGGTGCTAAAGATGTACAAGTACTGATGGAAACGCACGAAAACACACAAGGCTATGAGGTAGCACAAGTCATCACAGATTTTTATCTTGAGAGCAAAAACTACTCAAAAGCTGAATGGATTAATCTAAAAATACAGCAAAGTGAAAACTGGAGTGATTATGAACTCATCACAAGCTATGGCAAATTTCTTAAAAAATGTCCTCTGAAAATACAAGAAGAAGGCCTAGAAACGCTCAAAAATATCTTACAATTCAGTGGTACAGATTGGCATAAAATCAGTGCTTATACTGCTCTGAGTTACTGGAAAGAGAAGCCAGAAATCAAAAATATTTTAAAGAAATATGAAAAGATGTTTGAGTGAGATAGCAGAGAATGGTTTTATGAGAAGAGGTATTCCTTCCGAAATTG
>JBBRUH010000627.1:0-2414 GCA_038248005.1 Cytophagales bacterium
CTTGGTCAGCATTAATTCCTGCTGGAAATCATCAGATTACCCTCTTAGATGGTAGAGATGAAATTAACTCTACACAGGCTGGTATCTCAGATTTAGGTTTGGGGAACGAATTCATTGTAGAACATTAATAAACATAGATAAATAATAAATGATATGCCTTTACAAAATCGTAATACGCTCAAAAGTTATTTTCGGAAAGGTCAAATGCCTTCGGAAGGACACTTCAATGACTTGATTGAGTCTATGCTCAATAAAGTAGATGATGGAATGTCAAAAACCATCAATGAAGGCTTGCAACTATCGCCGATTGGCACATCCAAAAAGCTGGTTAGTTTTTTTAAAAGTATAGAAGAGAAAAATCCTGCTTGGAGTATGGAAGTAGATAATGGGAATGCTTCTCTGGAGTTTAATAATCAGATTGGTCAGACAGTCCTATCTCTACGAAGTAATGGCAAGGTAGGCATTAATCAAAAACAAGCAGAATACACTCTAGATGTCAATGGAGAAATAGGAATGCACGGACGTGTAGGCACACTTAAGCAAGGCACTATCCCTGCTGACGGCAAGTGGCACCCTATTATTACGGATCTTACGGGCTGTCATGCACTAGAAGTAGTGGCAGGTGTAGGAAAGAAAAAAACAGGGAAATACTCTCTCATTCATGCTTTTGCACTCAGTACTTTTGGGAAATCTCGCAATAGAATTAAAGTAAATCAAGCATACTATGGCGTAAGGTGTAACAAACTACAACTACGCTGGACAGGTGATACTTATAGTTATCAATTAGAAATGCGAACTCGATGTAGCTTTGATGCAGATGGAGCTATAGTAGCACAATACCAAATAGGAAGCCTTTGGTTTGATGCAGGGATGGATGGAAGTGTCATATATTGATTCTCAGAAAATCTTGGGATATTGGTCTAGTCGGTTAAAGAACAATAATTGAAATGGCTTTGAAACTCATTGTAAATAGCCTAAGAGGCTTAAACGTTACAAACTTGGGGCATTGCCCCAAGCTATTTACCTCAAAAATCAATTTTCTATAGATTCATTTTTACCCAATTTCTCTTTTTGTCAGGGTTATAATTTACATCTCCTGTCTTACCTATTAGCTCTATCTCCTTATATTTTTCCAAAGTTTGGGTATCAGCTTCTAAGTAGGCTACAGTGCGACTATTGTCTTCAAGTCTTCCTATTACCACTCCTTTTTCAGCTTGCCCACTACGTCCGTGCATAATCATATAGGCTTCTACGGTAAGCTTGCCTGAGGCTTCTTTGGCAGGAGGAGGTAATTCTGTAGCATCTATTTGAGACTGAACCTTACTAAAGTCTTGGCTATCAGCCCACTTTTGAGTAGAAGGCGTTTTGCCATATATACCGACTGCATGCTTGGTAGCATACCAACCCAAAGCTGTAACCATTAGTTTCTGAGAAGGATTCTTCCTAATTTGCTCTACTGCAGTGATGATAGAATGACTCACATAATTATTACCAGGCCCACCAAAATAAGATAAACCTCCTGTGAGCGTGAGTGAGCGAGGGTCATCTTTATTAATCCCTAGTGCATCTCGTCCCATCTGTATAGCACACGGAAAACAACTATACAAATCAAAACCATCTATCTCCGAAAGCCCTAAACCTGCCTGCTCTAATGCCAATTTTCCCGCTTCACGGATAGCAACAGACTCATACAAAGTAGGACGGCGTGTAACTTCCCAAACCTCATTCAGATTAGCTCCTCCCATAGGAAAGACCCATTTTTCAGGTGGAATTCCTAGTTTTTCGGCTTCTCCCACAGTTGTCAAAATGATGGCACTTGCCTGATCTACATTGATATTGGCGTTCATTCTTTTGGTGTAGGGATAAACGATGTAGCGGTTATCATCCGTAACTTGGTAAATATCTTCTGCTGTGTATTTCTCTTGTGTCCAAGCCTGAGGGTGTTGTGCTGCTACTTCTGAAAATTTCTCATACAATTTACCTAGATACACTTGATGTTCGGCTGGTGTTCTTCCTGCCTTAGCCCTGAGTGCTGTTTCAAAAAGAGGGTAGATATTGACTGGTAAATAAAGTTCATAAGCACTCTCTACATCATTAAGTGGTACTCTAACTTCTCCTATGATATTTTGGGGCTGTACACGCTTGGGCCAGTCTAATTTTATTCCCTGTTTTTGGGCTTGTTTGAAGCCATAGATTACTTCTGAGCCTGTCATCAAAATAGCTGTGCTTTCACCTTTTTCTAATGCTACACAAGCTTGATTAATAAGATACTGAGGCGTATTTCCGCCTTCTGTCGGGTAAATGGTTGTATGAGGTGTGATTTCTAGAACTTTTGATAACTCACCTGGAGCATCTGCATAAGTATAAGAAAAGATATTAACTACATAAACAGTGTCTATGCTTGCTTTGATAGC
>JBBRUH010000628.1:0-2400 GCA_038248005.1 Cytophagales bacterium
ATTGAGCCAGATAACTCGGTTTTTATCCATTACTCGGAAGCTATTCATCCCCTTGGGAGATATATTGACCTTACCTTCTGCGGCTGCTGTTCCTACAAAGAAGATTTTTTGCTTCTCGATAAACGCTTGTGTTTGTTGATTGATTTCTTTAAATTTTTGTCCCATTGTTTGATAATTAAATTAGTAAAGCTTTTAAAATAAAGTACTCATTTAGCTTGGGTAAAGCTCTGATTATCAGATTATTACAAATTCATAATCCATCACTTATAACTCATCTCTCACTTAGTTTATTTTATGATGAATTTGCTTCCTCTATTTGAAGTTTTTATGACTTCCAAATTTAAGATTTTTATTCAAAAACTGCGTAAAATAAAGCTTACTCATCAATTACCAAGCATTTATATTTTAGGACTATAATGTCTTTTAAGCCAAGTAGAAAGTCCTTCTAAGCCAGGAAAAAGCACCCTTTCATTGATATTGGCTTGGTCTAACTTATCCCTCACCTCCCATTTTAAATCAGCAGAGATTACTATCCTGAAGTATAAATCTTCGTGCTGTTCTAGCCACTTATCGAGCAAAGCTTCACTGCTAGACATTGCTGAAAACAAAGCAAACTGATTGACGATACGGTCATCAAAGGAAGGAGGCTCAAAGAAAATCACAAAATTCTCCTTTTGTAAAGAATCAAACTCTTTCCAAGACCTACAGACAGGGTTTAGTGAGTCAGTAGTAAATTTATTAGAGCCTTCTTCTAACAAAATAGCTTTGAGCTTGGCAGGGAGATAATCTATTACTTTCTCATGATTGACTGCCCAAATGACCCCATTTTTATGAAACTGATCTAATTCAGAAGTAGCAAAATGAAGGGCTACATAGGGGGAATATGTCCAATCAAGCAAGCGTGTAGGTAGTCCGAAGTGTTGCCCGATTGCTAGTGTTTCCCAGAAGGCATCAACGCTGTCAAAATCAGTGAGTCGCTTGGCATATTTATGAAAATTACGAACAAGATGCCTTTCCACTTCTTGATATGAGCCTCCTAATCGCATCAGACTTGTCCTCAAATTAAACTCAGAATTACCCATTCCCCTATACACATAAGGCGAGCGATATCTTTGCAATGCTTCATGGTAGGAGTCTTTAAACAAAGCTTCTTGTAACTCAGCCCAAGTCTTTACAAGTAAGTCATTTTTCATAAAAAAGGTGTTTTATTTTTAAATTTTGGTATAATCAGAGTCTATCACTATTAAAAACAGAGAATACTTTAATATTAAGTGTTTTTTATTAATAATCCACTTCTTATTTAATTTTTGAGTAAATTAGATTATCCAAAAAGTACAAATACAGGTAAGAAGTTTTATTCTAAAAAAAAGCTGTGCAAATAGATTTGACATCTCTACCTGATAGGCTTTATGACAATATTCCGTAATCGATTGCGAAATTTATTTAAGATGTTTTTGTAGTTTATCTTTATTTTTCTGGTGATAAGATTGGCTTTTTAATGAAAATTTGTAGATTTTGGTATTTATATAAATCAAATTTTAGGTCTAAAAAGCTAAAATTTCTTAGAATAATACAAATAAAATGTTTATGAAAAAGCCAATCCAAGCTTGTATTTTTGACCTTGATGGTGTGATTGTAGATACTGCCAAATATCATTTTTTGGCTTGGCAAAGGCTTGCCAAAGAGATGGACATTCCTTTCACAGAAGAAGACAATGAACAGCTCAAAGGAGTCAGCCGTGTAGAATCACTCAAAATCATTCTTGCATTAGGCAATAGAACACTAGATGATGCTAGCTTTGCCTCTAAAATGAATCAAAAAAATGATGAGTTTTTAGGGTATATTTCCCAAATGACACCTGACGAAATACTCTCAGGTGTGAAGCGGTTTTTGGACGAACTGAAAGACAATGGCATCCGTATTGCCTTAGGTTCAGCCAGCAAAAACGCACGTACAATCCTTACGCAGATTGGGATGATTGATTATTTTGAAGTAATCATGGATGGCACCAATATCACCGAAGCAAAGCCTAACCCCGAAGTATTTTTAAAAGCTGCAGAGGGTTTGGGAATCGCACCTGAGTATTGTGTCGTCTTTGAAGATGCTGAAAAAGGAGTAGAAGCAGCCCAAAAAGGTGGTATGCGTGCCGTAGGTGTTGGTAGTCCAGAAATATTACGCAAAGCCGAAATGGTCATTACTGATTTTAAAAACATGACTTATAAAACACTGATAGAAAGCATTTAAAGGAGTGAGAAGTGAGAAGTTACTATTTCCGTGGTTTGTGTCTTCATTTCCGTGGTTTGTGTCTTCATTTCCGTGGTTTGTGTCTTCATTTCCGTGGTTTATGTCTTCATTTCCGTGGTTTATGTCTTCATTTCCGTGGTTTGTGTCTTCATTTCC
>JBBRUH010000629.1:0-2372 GCA_038248005.1 Cytophagales bacterium
GCACGTCATCACCGTGTTCTGTGGCACATCATCACCGTGTTCTGTGGCACATCATCACCGTGTTCTGTGGCACACAGAACACACCATCACCGTGTTCTGTGGCACACAGAACACACTACGAGTTATATTTAGTAAAAACGACATTTTGAGATGCACCCCTACCCTTCATATTTTTCTACTTCATATTCAGAAATGGTTTTATCTTTACGAACCACCGCTAAAAGGTAAATTTCTTTGTTAGAGGCTTGATAGCGTTGGTAATATTTATTTTTATGAATTTGTGTCATAGCCTCTTTAATAGTACCGTTTACTTTAAATTCAAAAATAAAAATGCCGTCTTCAGTTTCTACTACAGCATCTATCCTGCCTTCGCTTACACTTGGTTCTGCTTGAGCATAATAACCCAGCAGTTTAAATGTAAGGAAGATGATGGCATGGTAATATTTTTCTTGTTTTGTATCAAAGATTTCGTAGGGAATTTCGCCTAGCATAGCATTCAATATTTTTATTAACTGCTCAAAATCACGTTTGCCTAAGGCACGGTACATATCTCGCACGGCAGGTTTGAGGTCATGCTGTTGTGTATATTCTGCCAAAAGATAATTAGACATAGAATCTCTTACTTCTAAATTGGGATAAGCTAGGGTATAAATCCCATCATCTTCTGCTTGAATAGTGAGATAGCCTGTCTGGAAAAGTAGTGCAATATCGTCAATATTATCTAAGCGAAAATTTCCTAATCTCTTTTCTGAGACATCTATATTTTCTATTTGGTAAGTAAATTTCTCACTTAATAGCTCTATCAAAAAAGTAGGTGTTCCTGTTTCAAACCAATAATTCTTAAACTTTGCTTCTTGCAAAAATCTTAAAATAGAAGTGGGATTATAGACTTTATCCTTGCCTCCATTCCAAGAGTAGCCGTTGTACCATTTGCGTATTTTATCAAAATATTGCTCGTATGTCTCTTCATTTTGTAGGGCGATTTCCTCTATTCTCTCTTTAAAATAATAGGTCATTTCTTGCTCGGTACAGCCCAATAAAGTAGCAAAACGAGAAGAAAGGGTAATATCTTCTAAATGGTTTAAATCAGAAAAAATAGATACTTTGCTAAATTTAGATACACCTGTGATAAAAACAAAACGCAAAGAAGCATCTAAATCCTTTAAAGGGGAATATAACTGACGCATCAGTTCACGGTTTTCTTTGGCAATATGGATTTGATCTTTGCGTAAAAACTCAGTAATGGGTTTATCATATTCATCTATCAGCAAGACTACTTGTTGATTGTGCTTTTTGTATAAAACCTTGATAAGCTCCTCCATCATAGAAGAGACAGTAGTTGTCTTCAGTGCAATTTCATGTAAATCAGCTTGCTCTTGTAGCTTAATGATTAAATATTGCTCAAAACCTATGGTATGAAAATCAGATTTATTGAATGTAAAATGCAAGACAGGAAAGGTATCCCAAGTGATTTTATGTTCTATCCATAAATCTTTAAAAAGACCTTGCTTGCCTTGAAATAGATATTTTAAAGTGCTCAATAACAAGGATTTACCAAACCTGCGGGGGTGAGAAAGGAAAAAATACTTATGCTGTAATAAATGATAAATATGTTCGGTTTTATCTACATACAAATAGTCATTCTCTCGCAATTCAGCAAAATCTTGTAAACCTAATGGATATTTTTGCATGGCTTTATTGTTTATATCTATACACAAAGATACTGATTTTTGAGGCTTTATGGTATGAATTAAAGTGCTTTCATGATTGATGCTATTGCTGTAATTTGCCTATTACAAAACAAACTATCTTACTTCCTTTCCCTCTTTCCCATCCAGACGGGCAGACAAACGAAGACCGCAAACAAGGAAAACAGCAAGCCACCAATAGAACCCGCAGCCAATGAGAACCAAAAAATCTCACTATCGCCCTCCGTCAGAAAAGGTACTAAACCCAAGACCGTAGAAAGTGTGGTCAGTAGAATAGGCAATGCCTTAGATTTTACAGCTTCTACAATGCGTTGATTATGAGGAAGGTTTTTGGGTAAATGATAAAAATCATGCAAAATAAAAATAGAGGCATTGACTACTATCCCACCCAAAAGTACAAAAGCAGCATAACCCCCTTGGTCAAAATAAAACCCAAACCAACCAAAAGTAAAAAATATCCCAATATAAGAAACAGGGATAGTACTGATAATCAAAAAAGGCGTTCTCAGACTTTCAAATAGAATCGCACATATAAAAAATATCGCTACCAAAAGCAGTAATAACAAACTGTATTGCCTTTTGGCTTGCTCAAACCCAAAACTAAAAGTTTTGTACTCTGCCGTATAACCCACAGGCATAGACTGTCTCATTTTGGTAAGCACC
>JBBRUH010000630.1:0-2367 GCA_038248005.1 Cytophagales bacterium
AGGTCTTTTTTCATAGATATCTACTTCATAACCTCTTTTTGCAAAAAAGATAGCAATAAGAGAGCCTGTAAGTCCTGCTCCAATAATAACAATTTTTGATGATGTTTCTGGCATTATGCTTTGTTAAAGAAATAGTTGCTTTTTTTACCTTTTGTGATGCCAGAAGGTTTATGTGTGGTTTGTCTCAAAATATAAATAATGTAAACGACATGTCGTTGTTGATTATCTAAAAGAACGATAATCAACAACTCATAAAAAATAGAAGGGCTGTATAACCTATCATTAAGTCAAGTGAAGGCAGTAAATTAGACTTCTTCTTGGTCAATCTCTACCATATCTATAGGTAGTTTTACGATTTGCTTAAAATCTTCTCCCGTCTGAAGCATATCTTCATCATCTGCGTCATAAATCCATCTTACTTTTACGGCATTTTCAGCTAAAAATATTTTTTCCAGTTTTTTTAAAATTCCTAGGATATACATAGAAGAACTGGTATTAAAATAATCTAATTGAAAGCTCAAAATAGTGTTTTCTTGTGGGGTTTTGGCATATTCATCCAGCCAGGTAAGCAGGGGTTCATAAAACTGGTATGAATTCTCAGGAATAGATCTTCCTGTGATTTCGAGCTTTCCAGTTTCGGCCATAAACTTAACTTCTGGAGTCTTAGATGTGCCACTTATTTCAATATTGTCCATGAAACTTTCAAAATTTGGTGCATTACAAAATTACTCAACTTTTATTAATAAGTTAAAGCGTTGATATTTTTCATCAACTTCTTTAAAGTTAAAACTTACATTGTGCTTAGAACGACGAATAATATCAATCAAACCCAAACCAGCACCTCCTTGTTTGGGTAATTCATCTTTATCAAGAGATTGAATATAGTATTTTTGGAGTTCTTCGTCATTAAAAGCAGTGATTTCATCAATTCTCTTTTTGAGAACATCTGCTTTATCATGTGTAATATAATTGCCAGTGAGGATAAAATAGCTTTCTTTTTTTTGGCTTAGTATCACATAAGGTGATTCTATTAAATCTTTCCACTGGTCTGGGTCATTATTTTCTTCTTCTTCTTCCGAATCTTTGATTATATTTTCTTCCTTATTAGTAGGGCTTATTACTTGGTCTTGTTCGTAGGTAGAAGTGTAATGAAAGCTATTTTGGAGGCATTCTATAAGTATATTAATAATCTTCTTTTTAATTCGCACACGGGTTTTAGCCTTTACCAATTTTTTATCGGCAAGTTGGATAATGACATCAATCATTTCACCATCTAAGGCTCCCTTATGAGAGAAAATTACACTTTCCTCGCTCAAGACTTCATAACATTTATGTAAATCAACCAAATTGGCCAAACTATTCATCAAGATATTAACTATAAAGAAAAAAATACTTCTTTATTTTTGCCAAACTTTAGCAAAAATAAAACTTTTAAGGAGTAATCAAAGGATATACTGAATTGTAATAAATAAAAATTTACTTTTCGTATATCAATATCTTAAAAATAGTGCCAAACATCATCATTCGGAAACAAGTACATCAGCTAGATGTAAGACTTTAATTGGTTTCCGATTTGTCTGTATGTAATGATTTAGATGTATCAGACATTCAATATCTGTAGAGATAATGTATTCTACAGGCAAAGAAGTAAGTATATTTATTTTTTCTTCGGATAGTTGATACCCAATTTTTGAGAATTTCCAGTTTGTATAATTATTAAAACCACAACATACTTCTGTGCTATTATGTTCAATTAGCTCAAGCCCTTCTACATTTTCTAAAATATGACGAGGGGCTTGATAGATACCACAGACTCGATGAGCTGTGCAAGCATTCTGATAAAAGGCTTTGCCTTCTAGTTTGGCTTTTGGTAGTTTGCTAGGGTGGATTACATCTGTCAGAAATTCACTCAACTCTAACACCCTGTGTTGCCATTGATAATAAGATTTGGGTAAATCATCTCCCAGAAGTGTCTCCCAATGATGTCTCAGCATCCCTACACATGCACCACTCGGCACTATAAAGTAATTATCAGAAGCACTTACTTTTTCTAAAAAAACCAAGGCTTTTTTACGAGCATCTTCTAATAAACCTATCTGAAACTCAGGCAACATGCAACAAAGGTCAGGCCCTACTTCTCCTATCTCACAGCCTACTTTTTCTAATACTTTAATCATATTAGAAGCTGTATCAGGTGAAAACTGATTCATCAGGCAAGGAATAAATAAATCTACTTGCATTTTCTTTGTATTGGTTATTAGGCTATAAAGTCATTAGGAGATTGAGTTACTAAGTCATGGTGTCATTTGCATTCCATCAATCTTTCTCTAAATTAACCTTTTTACTTATATTTCGGTAAAAAACATA